>RGEC01000071.1 GCA_009918425.1 Bacteroidota bacterium | reverse complement strand
CATTCTCATTAATAGAGAAGTATTTGGTGTCCTGGGGCATTTCAACCTTCATCTCCAGTGCCATGGTAAAAAATGAATCCACGGCGTTTTTTGAGTTGAAAATGATGGCGGTATAATCCGGAAAAGATACCTTTTGTCTTCTTATTTCCTTGGCCGTGAGCGGTTCAATATGAATAAAAGACCTGAAATCAATCTTCAGTTTGTATTTTTTGGCAAAATCCTCATATACATTTTTACCGGCTTCGGGTGGCGGCTGGGTAATGAGAATGCTCTTTACCTTTTTCTCTCTTTCGTTCATGGAGTCTGTGAGATGCTGAAAAGGGTCTTTGTCAGAATTGCATGCGGCAAAACTTCCAATGCGCAAAAATACAAAATATTGGTTAATGAATAATTTTTTTCCCGAAACAAATAAACCAACTGTACAAGCATTTTCAATGCGAACCACATTAAGACCATGATTAGCAGGTATTGAGATACCGGAACTGCATGAAGTCGTTTGGGATTATAGTATACTATGTTTATGATTGGAAAAACAATAATGGATGCCCAAAAATCAACGGTAATCTGTTTTTGCAGCAATGAGCGCGAAACTTCACCTGCAGAGAAAACAAATGCCTGCAGCCGCTGAGAAAAATAAAGCAAAACCTTCCATGTTGAAACTGCGATAAGCATTAAAATAAAAAAAACAATGCTGTTTAACTGTAAAAACTGGCTGTAGACTGTTATCAGCAAACCTGTCTGAGCCATTACAAAAGTGGAAATTAAAATACAAACCAGGCTACCTGAAGTAAATGACAGGGAACGATCCATTATCAATTCATTAAAATAATAATTATTGAATACCCCTCGGTAACGCTGATATACTTGTTTAGGAAAAGCTGCACGGTAATAAACAAAAAGTCCCAGCACCAACACAGAAATAATAAAAAACCAGAATTTTGATTGCCCCACCCTGTAGAAAGCCTGATGAGAGAAGGGATCGAACGGATCTCGTACACGGGGAATAACCTTCTTATTAACCTTAATCATAAATCTTGATTTTAACGTGCTGTAAAGGCTGTCGTCTTTCAGGCTATCTAAAAACGGATTGCGTTTATTCCTCGAACTATCTTTAACCCTTTTCCTTGAATTGTCAATTTTATTCGAACTCGCTACGCCCTCAGTTCTCTCGGTCCTTGGTTTTTTTTTGCGGTTTCTTCGTTCTTTGGACACAGCTGCATATAAATCAGGAGCCAACGCAAACAGCGCAAGACAAATCAACAAGAGATGTTTAGGTTTAAAAAACATTGCTTAGCCCCAGATGAAATTTAGCGTTACGCAAGTTAAACCCTTGTCCTTCGTTACCAAGTGCCCATGCAAAGCTGAGAACCCCGGCTTCTGTTTTCAGGCCGCTTGAAAGTCCCATGCTGTAAAGCGATTGAAACCTATTTTGAAGCAAGGTTGCATTTTGGTAGAGTGCCCCCGAAACAAAGGGTGCAACAAATCCAGACTGCCCTGCCATAAAACGAAATTCAATATTGGCCATATGAAATGCGCTTGCAAAAATACGCTGCTCATTGAACCCGCGAATGGAATTTATTCCTCCCCAGCGTGATAATTCGGCAAAATTGATACCGGGAGCCTTGTAAGCTTCGCCTCGCAAGGAAAAAAACATTACCCAGCTGCGACCGAAAGGCAGATAACAAGCACCCGAATATTTTATTCTCATTGTTGTTTGCCTCAACTTGCCCGTTCGCTGCAGGCTGTCAAAAATATTTTCTGTATTCCCTTCACTATTTTTCCAGGTGATGGAAGAAATACTGACATTTCTGAGCCATGTGCGGGATCCAATGCCCGATTCCAATTTCAAAGCCCAGCCCTTCCTCGGAAAAACTGCAGTTTGCAGATTCACTTTTTCAATGGATAAAAGATAGACGGATGCACGGCTGGGTGCATTCTGCGGAAGACTGCGGAGAGTTTTTACCACAATCGTATCTATAACCAGTCCCGTAACACCGGTTCTCTCCAACCCAAAACTCCAGCGCCAATTTCGTGATGCGGGAAACCGCAACATGGCAGTTTGCCTGAAACGCGTGTACAAGGTATCGAATTTTTCCAGGCTAAAATGAAGTCCTGTGACAAATGGGGTTCCCATCAGATAGGGCAATTCAGTGCCGGCAAACAGTTCCTGTGAACGCGCCTGAAACCGCCTCCATCGGGTGTATAAAGAAACACCGTGGCCAAATAAATCATAAAAAGCGGCATCTGCTTCGCCGGTAATAATAGGTTTTTGTCCGTCCTGCGTCGCCAAACCCAGCAAACCCGATAGTTGGTCACGCTTTTGCCTAATTACACCATGATTCAGCACAAAACGTCCAAAGTGAAAAGAAGGAACAACATCACCCTTTAGCGTGTATCCATCCACTGCAAGCATTTTACTCCTGAAAAGTTGTACATCATCCTCATTGTAAGGTAAACCCGATGCGAGAGAGCCAATCTTCCTCAAAAAATAACCCGACAGGCGCAAATCATTGCTGATTATAGAGTCATACAAACACAACGGACCGGATTGTCGATTGGTGGAAACGTAAATGGTATTTTCAAAAACACTGTCAGGAGAGCAACGGTAGGAGGCAAAAGGATATCCTGACTGCAGCTGTATAAAAAGCCAGCTATCCTGATAAACCAAATAGTTCTGGGGCGTGAAAAGTCTGGCACTGCCGGCTTCTTTGAAACAATAAGGCAATACCTGTCCGGATAAATTAGCGGCTGAATCGTGATTTCTGAGAGAAAAAAAACCTTTTTGCCGCAATGCATTAAGGATTTGTTTAGCATCTAAACTATCCTGACCAATCTTAACCGTATTGTAAACCAATGGGTTGGCAGGCAAAGAATGATATTGCACCAAAAGGGCCAGGGATAGTAATATGAAAAACTTTTTTAGCAAGCGGTATTGTCCGCAAATTACGAACTTTGCCTTGAATTGTCGGGACTTTACATTCATATTCCCTATTGCCGCAAAGCCTGTACTTATTGCAATTTTCATTTCACAACCGGCAGCAGATATCGGCAAGATTTTATGAGGTACATTACAATGGAATATGACCTGCAATTGCCCGATTGGACCGAGACCTGGGAAACAATCTATTTTGGGGGTGGCACCCCTTCCCTTCTACCGGCCAAACAGATAGGTTCTTTCATCGAACACGTAAAAATGACCCGAGGTATAATACCCGGCGCTGAAATAACGCTGGAAGCCAATCCGGAAGATGTAACTGATGAAAATATCAACAATTGGAAGCAGGCCGGAATCAACCGAATAAGCCTTGGCGTTCAATCTTTGAGCGATGTGGAATTGCAAGCCATGAATAGGGTGCACTCTGCTGCAGTTTCGGTTTCAGCCTTGAAATTACTCATAAATTCAGGGTTTGTATCTGTAAACCTTGACTTAATTTATGGGAGCCAGTGGCTTAGTGATGACGCATGGAAAGAAACACTGGACTGGGCCTTCAACTGCGGTGCTCAGCACATTTCGGCCTATGCGCTCACATCCGAACCCAATACAAGGTTAGAAAAAGATATTAATCTGGGTAAAGTTTCGCCCTTAGATGATGATAAACAAGCCCGGCATTTTGAACTGTTGCAGGAATTTGCAGAAAAATACGGATGGCTTCATTATGAAACCAGCAACCTTTGCCAACCGGGATATGAAGCCATACATAACAGCAATTATTGGGAAAACAAGCCATACCTGGGACTTGGGCCATCCGCCCATAGTTTCGATGGAAAACGCAACCGCAGATGGAATATATCCGACAATCAGGCTTATGTTTCCGGCATTGAAAATCAGCATCCAAAATTCGAAGAAGAGCACCTTTCTGACAATGATTTCATCAATGAACTGATTATAACACGCTTGAGACTTACCAAAGGATTAAATACCGAATTAATTGACCAAATTAATTCATTGTGGCACGAACAAAAGCGGGAAATTATTTTGGAAATGTCAGAAAAAAACCTTATAATTTATGAAAACAAGCGAATTAAGCTCACACCAATAGGGCGCCTACTTTCTGATGCAATCAGCAGAGAATTAATGCTTTAATATTTTAAAATCAATATAAATAAGCAATTTCACATCACGGGTTTTGGTTTATTCACCCGTAATAACATACTTTTGAAAGGATTTCAGGCAACGCCTGACAAAAAATACACGTCTATCACTAAAATCCATAACCTTAATCATGAAGTTAAAATATACCCTACTTTTTGGCTTGTTTGCATTCCTTTCAGGAATTAAGCAGGAGCTGAAAGCCCAAACGCAATATGGTTGGACATCCAGAACAGAGTGTTTAACCGTAATTGCCAGTTATTCGGGCAAACAAGACAGCTGCATCAGTATTACCTGGCAGGCTGCAGGTGCAACATACACCGGCTACAGCCTTACCTACAAATTCGCCAAACCGGGAACCTACCAGGTTTGTATGAAACTAAAAAACAGTTGCAGAGCCTGGGACACACTTATCTGTAAATCTATTACTGTAGATACTTGTCCTCCCAACCCCTGCCTGAGTTTTAAACCTGATTTCACCTGGAAAGCAGATTGTCGAAATGTTCGCTTTCTTGCCAGCTCAGGAATGCTTAACAATACAGGTGTAAGCTATAGTTGGACATGGGGTGATGGCGGCACCGGAACCGGAACAGATCCCAGCAAATCTTATGTTAAAGACGGTGTTTACAAAGTATGCCTGAAAGCTACATGGAAAGTTCCGGGAACTACCACGGTTTGCGTTAAAGAGATTTGCAAAGAAATAAAAATCAGTTGTACAAACCCCTGTAATATTACAGGTGATTTTAAAATCACGTATGGTACCGGTGGCCAGATAAAACTCGAAGGCAGCAGTAACATTGGCTATTACTACACATGGAAGTTCGGAGATGGTACCACCGGCAGTGGAAAGACCGTATCTAAATGGTACAAAACACCGGGTACTTACGAAGTTTGCGTTCGCATTTGCGACAAAACAGAAAAGTGCTGCACCACCATCTGCAAAAAGATTGTTATTGAAGAACCATGCCGTCTGCAGGGTGGGTTTTCATTCAAAAACATCGGCAACGGAAGTTATAAATTTTATGGTTATAGCACAGACAAAGGTGCAACCTACAGCTGGAATTTTGGAGACGGTACGACTGGCACCGGAATGGATCCTCAGAAAACCTACAGCAGATCCGGCACTTACACGGTTTGCGTCACCATCACATCAGCCGACAAGCGTTGTAAAATCACTACTTGCCAAAAAGTGGTGGTAGTAATTGAAACCAAACGCTGCAGCTGGGGTCAGGCGGGATTTGGCATCATCAGCACCACAACCTGTGCCGTTGTTAAGGTTGAGGCATGGAACCTTGCCGATACCTGCATTTCTTACAAATGGACCGTGAATGGTGTACTTACAGACAGCACAGGCGGTCGTCTTAAAACCATTACACTGCCTAAAAATGGCACGTACTCCATTTGCCTGAAACTTTATAATAACTGCAAAAAATGTGATACTGTGATTTGCAAAACTGTTACTGTATCATGCTACAAAGAACCTTGCAACTGGGCTAAGCGCGGTGCCGGATTTGCCTACAGCGTAAAATGCCCCAACCTAGTACTGGAAGCTAACAACCTGAATCTGGGTTGTGTGAAATATGCTTTCACCGTGAGTACACTGAATAATGTTCCGCTTGCTACATTTAACGGAAGGGTTCAAACCATAGGATTCAGCAGCAACGGCGATTACAATGTGTGCCTGAAACTTATAGATACCTGCAACAACTGCGATACTGTTATCTGTCAGCGGGTTACCGTGAATTGTCAGTCGCCCTGCAACTGGAAAAAAGCAGGTGCAGGTTACACATACAGGGTAGATTGCAAAAAAGTTACCCTCACGGCCAATAATCTGAATAATGGCTGTGTAAAATACAGTTGGTACAGTGCCGGAGCATTGGTAGGAACCGGTCAAATCTTTACCATGAACTACACCAACAATGGCACTTATAGCGTATGCCTCAAACTTAACGATACTTGCAAAAAATGCGATACCAGCATTTGCCAGAATATACTTATTGACTGCACCCCTTGCTCTGCCGTAGCTAAATTCAGGATTGACAGTGTAAATAATCTCCGATTTACCATGCTTACAAGTTTGGTGGCAGCCGCAAGATTTGCCTCACTGTGTGGGACTCTTTGGGCAAGTGCAGCACTACCTTTTGTCTGACAGTTCAGGTGGTTAAATCACGTTCATCGCAGACCTATCAGCAGATTAACACAGGCACAGGAATGCAGGTGTACCCTAACCCTTCCGACCAATCATCTACTATTGCATGGGATGGCCAATACAGCCGTTTATATGTATACGCTTCAACCGGAAAACTGGTTTATCAGACAAATGTATCAGGTCACAAAACCACGCTAAAAACCTCTACCCTGCCACCAGGTATTTATACCATTCAGTTGCTTGGCAACGAAGGCCGACAAACAAGCCGGCTGGTGGTTGAAAGAAATCCTTAATACCGGGATTTACCCACTTCAAAAAGCAGGCCTGTCCTGCTTTTTGTTTTTATACCGACAAACAAGGGTGTTTATGTGACAAAAGTCGCTTAGATTCTTATATTCTGTAGTAATTTTGCACCATCAATTTATAAATATGCAACGCAAAACCAATAACAACATTCTTGTGCCAACCGATTTTTCAGATGTGGCATCCAGTGCATTAGGTCATGCCATTAAGGTAGCACAAACCTACAAGAATGAAATTACACTGTTAAACATTGTAGATGAGGGTTTATTTGGAGGTATATTCTCCGGTGGTAATCAATCTGAACTGGTTAAAGAAGCTGTTCAGAACAGACTGAATAACATTGCTTCGGAAGTAAAAGCCAAACATGGCATCAACGTGCACACACGCATTGATTCCGGACGTATTTACAGAACCATTTCCAACATTGCCAACGAAGAAAGTTTTGATTCCATTATCATGGGCAGCCACGGAGCAAACGGACTGGAACAAGTAATAGGATCCAATGCCAGCAGAACCATTCAGTATGCAGAAGTTCCGGTAGTTGTTGTAAAAAACCACTCAGTAGGCGAAGGCTATAAGAAAATTGTAATGCCCATGGATCTCTCGATTGAAAGCCGTCAAAAAACTGACTGGGCTATTCACGTTGGTAAAAAATTCAATTCCGAAATTCACATAGCCTACTATGGCAGCAGCGATGAATTTACCCAAAACCGCATCAAAGCGAATGTAAAAGCTGTAGAAAACAAACTCACCCAGAATGGTGTAAACTTTAAATCGGTAGAAATTGAAGGCAAATTGCTTGAAAACTATGCTACTGAAATTATGAACTATGCAGAACAGGTAAATGCAGATTTGATACTTGTAATGACCGATCTGGAAATAGGTATTACCGATATGATAAGAGGCACATATACCCAGCAAATCGTAAACAGGAGCAATACACCCGTAATGTGTATTCACCCTAAAGAAACCGGATTTACTTACGATTACTAAGAAACACCTACCCGAAAATAAAAACCCGTCGTTAAAGGCGGGTTTTTTTTATGGATTAAAAATCCAGAATTATACCAATTGTGGGAAGTACTGTGCCCGATGTATTGGGCAGAAAATCAGCCTTATACTGCAGTGGATTGGAAGGATCTGTAATAAGAGAACCATCATAATTTCGTGCTGCCACCAGCGTATTGGGCCCAACATATTGTGTATTGAAGAAGTTCTGAATATCCAGATAGAGGTTCAAAGAACTCTTTCTAAAATACCAAACTTTGTCTACCCGCACATCAAACTGATTAAAATCGCCTACACGCAGGGTGTTTAGCCGTCGGTAATTGGGAAGTGCCTGCCCTACAACATCCCAGCTATACTTGGATAATGAACGATTGGTATCATACGGTGTGAAAGGTCGGCCCGTGATAAATCTCCATTTTACGCCCAATTCCCAGTTGCGCTTCAACTTCATGCCTCCCGTAAGCACCAGCGTATGGCGGCTGTCCCAGGCACTTGCCACCAGATTCCCCTGAGGATCTGCAAAACTGCTCCAGCAAAGCGTATAGCTGGCAATGCCATAAAGACCTTTGCGGCTGCGCCTCTGCACCAAAAACTCCATACCATACGCCCTGCCGGTTCCGTTGGATACCACAGGCTCATTACCCACAATGGCAAAATCACCACCGAGGTTTCCCAAACTAATCCCTTCACGCAGTGCTACCGGATAGCGATGGTATTGTTTGTAAAATCCCTCCAGGGTAATTTTGGTTTCTTGCCCATAATTATACTGAAACCCTGCTGCTGCCATGTTGTTGCTGAGATATTGCAGGGTATTCTGATTGGCCAGTATGCCGTTGCTGTCTCTGTAGCCCATAAGCGTATAGGCCGGCAACTGATGAAATCTTCCAACATTGGCATTAAAAAATAATCCGTTGGCAACCGGCATTGATGCTGATAAGGTTATGCCCGGCTGATTAAGCGGATTACGGGTATTGGCATTGTATCCTGAACCATCCAGACGAAAACCCATAGCTACCATGACGCCTGAAGCAAAACTTCTGTTCCATTTGCTGAACAAATTGTATTTCAACACATTCAAATCGCTTTGAAAATTAATGGTCTGTGGGCCTGCAGGTGTACTTATGCGGTTGAATGTCTTGTTTCCATATTGCGCAAATTCAAAGCCCCCGCCGTTCATCACAGACCAGCGCCCGTAGCGACGAGATTGCTCATAACGCAGTTTGTTTTCTTCTTCTGTACTTCTGTAATCCAGAATTTTCTTTGAAGGATCTGTTTCGTCATTGTTCTGAAATTTGGTGTTGATATTACTCAGCATATTACGGCTCAGAAACACCTGATGCTTTGCTTTACCGAAATAGGTGTAGGATGCACCAATCATATAATTCCATTGCTGATAATCCGGAATGTAGCCCAGAATATATTGGTTGGATTTAAGCGTTAATGAGTCGGTTATTCCTTCGTTTACCTTTTCATTGAGGCGGATATAATCTACCGCACCCAACATCACTACATTCAGTTCAGACTTGTTGCTGAGTTTGGTTTTAACTTTGGCCTGATAATCAATAAAATTGGGCAAAAAAGGCAGTTTGAGCAGGGTGAATAATCCCTGCAGATAGCTTTGACGAGCCGACACAATAAAAGTAGTCTTCTTGGATTTGCCAAGAGGACCATCGGCGGTGAAGCCCAGATCGGAACTGCCCAGGGTAAAACGGAACTTTGGCTTGTCGCTATTACCGTCTATTTGCCTGAAATCAACCACTGCACTCATCCCATTGGCATAGTTAATGGGAAATGCACCGGTGTAAAAATTTACATCCTTTATAAAATTAACATTTAGGATTCCCACCGGACCTCCTGTACTTCCCTGTGTCTGGAAATGATTAATGACCGGAATTTCAAAACCATCCAGATAAAATTTATTTTCAACCGGCGACCCGCCACGAATTACAATATCATTGCGGAAACTTGGCACACTAATTACTCCCGGAAGTGATTGTACAATTTTGCTGATATCGCGATTTCCGCCCGGATTCCTCTCTATTTCACGTATGCTCAAAGATTGAGCACCGACAGGACTTTCTGCCCTTCGGTTCTGTATGGCACTGCGGGTAATATTGATGGCACCAATAGACCTTTCCAGGCTCTCCATAACGATTTGCACAAATGGGCTTTTGTCGTAAGTAAACAACAATTCTGCTGCAAAACCTTCATTGTAACCCTCTTTCGTTGCCGAAATCACATAAAACCCCGGTTCTGGAAGCTGAAGCAAGAAATTACCCAAAGAATCTGATTTTGAAACTACCTCAGTCTTTAGAATTTTAACCTCTGCGAAAGGAATAGGCACATTGGTTGAAGCATCTTTCACAATGCCTTTTACAATAATATTTTGAGAAAAAACCGATGTGGTAA
>RGEC01000008.1 GCA_009918425.1 Bacteroidota bacterium | reverse complement strand
AGGAAAAGCGCTTTGGTTTTGAGCCGGAGGTCACTGCTAAAATATCGCGTGTTCCCAAAATCCGAATTTATGAGGTGGGAATCAGCTATTACGGCCGAACATATGAGGAAGGAAAGAAAATCGGCTGGAAAGACGGTTTCCGGGCTATCTGGTGCATTTTGAAATACAATTTCTTCAGTAAATAAATGCTGATATTATAATCGCTGTTGGTTTTTAGGGGAGTATGAGCAACAAAAAACACGCAGTGGTAATTGGCGCTGGACCGGCTGGGCTCACAGCTGCGTATGAATTGCTGTCGCGTAGCGAAGATTATGAAGTAACCATTCTGGAGTCTTCCAATTATATGGGTGGTATTTCCCGCACTGTGAATTACAAGGGAAACCGCATGGATATTGGCGGACATCGATTCTTCAGCAAAAGTGACAGGGTGATGCAGTGGTGGCTAAGTATGATGCCCATTGAAAAAGGCGCTTCCCATGCACACATTCATTATCATGGCCAAGCAACGGAAGTGGCAGGCAATGAAGCCAATCCAGATAAAACAAATCTGGTGATGTTGCTGAGAAACCGCTTAAGCCGTATTTATTTTCTGGGCAAATTCTTTAGTTATCCAGTTTCGCTGAACCTGCAAACCCTCAGAAACCTGGGTGTTGTGCGTGTTTTTAACATTGTGTTCAGTTATGCCAAAATACGCCTGTTTCCGCGCAAGCCGGAAATTACCCTGGAAGACTTTATCATCAATCGTTTTGGCAAAGAATTATACCATACTTTTTTCAAGGATTACACCGAAAAAGTATGGGGATTTAAATGCCACGAAATATCCAAAGACTGGGGTGCACAGCGCGTGAAGGGTTTGTCGGTAAGCAAAGCCATGGTACACGCGGTCAGGCAAATGTTCAGGCGTAAAAAGCCGTTGGATATTGGCCAGAAAACCACAGAAACGTCACTGATTGAGAAATTTTTATATCCCAAGCTGGGGCCGGGCCAAATGTGGGAGAGAGTAGCCGAGAAAGTGCAGGAAATGGGCGGGCGTATCCTTACCGAACATGCTGTTGTAAAACTGGATGGTTCCTCTCTGCAAATTACGTCGGTGTGGGCCAAAACCTCACATGGTGAGGTCGTGGAGTTTCAATCAGACCTGGTTTTCAGCACCATGCCGGTGAAAGATTTGTTTGAAGCATTTTCGTTCGAAACCGATTCAACGGTTAAAAGCATTGCCACCACGCTGCCATACAGGGATTTTATTACCGTTGGGTTGCTGTGTAAAAAGCTGAAGCCCGGAACTTTGAAGGACAACTGGATTTATATTCAGGAGCGGGGCGTAAACATTGGGCGACTGCAGATTTTCAACAACTGGAGCCCTTATCTGGTTGCAGACGCCAAAACGACGTGGCTTGGCCTTGAGTATTTCTGCAACGAAGGCGATGCCTTGTGGAGTCTTACGGATGAAGCGTTTAAGGCCATGGCGATTGCCGAAATGGAACAAATCGGATTGCTGGATGCGGGTGATGTGCTGGACAGTACGCTCATTCGCATGCCCAAGACTTATCCGGCATACACGGGCTCTTACAGCGAGTTTTCTCGTGTGATTGCATGCCTGAACCAAATGCAGAATCTGTATCCCATTGGCAGAAACGGCATGCACAAATACAACAACAGCGATCACAGCATGCTAACAGCCATGACTGCGGTGGATAATATCCTGGCGGGAAACAGTAACAAGGACAATCTCTGGCAAATTAATACCGAAGAAGAATACCACGAAGCGAAGTCCGAATAAGCTAGGGAAGATCTTTTATTAGTTCCTTTAACCGATAGCGCTGAACCCCATTCGTCGCTTTCCCTGCCAGCCACAGCGTATTCCCGTGTATAGCACAAACATTGAAACCGCTCACATGGGTCAATGGCCTCCAGTTTTTACCGCCATCGGTGCTGTAATCGCTGCCATTGGGGCCGGTGCAAACCCATATTTTGCCATTTTTGTGCGCGCAAACACCGCTGCGGTAACCGTTTGGCATTGTTTCACAGGGTTTCCAGTTGCGGCCGCCATCCATTGTGTAACAAGCTACGCTGTCCTTTTCATTGGGCTTATAAAATGAACCACCCACAGCCACCCCGGTTTTTTTGCGGTGCAGGTAAAATCCGTATGCGCCGCCTGCCTTCTGTTTTTTAAATGGCAGCAGGCTTCTAAACCGAATGAAATTCTCTGAAACATAAATAAAAAGGCTTTGTTCATCTACAATGGGAATAGCGCAAAACATGTGTGTTCCAATCCACTGCACATTGCTGCCTGAGGCCGCAAAATACGAGGAGCTACTGTCCGGTTGAAACCCCTGTTTGTAATAGCTTTCACGATCTTTGGCAAAAAGCGTGAATGCATTTATTGAGTCGTTTTTTAGCAGGTTTTCTGAGTGGATTAGGTACATTTTTTGCTGCACAATGCCGTCGCCAACCAGGATAAGTTTACCCTTAAAAATATCCATGGCATCCAGAAAACTGCCGGGTCTGAAATCATGGTAAATTTCATTCCAGTTTTTACCGCCGTCGGTGGTAATGAGTACCACGCCACTGTCGCCGCTGCTCATAGCAACGGCTTTGCTGCCGCTAAAAGCATGAATATCTCGGAAATCTTTACCTGCATAGCCTTTGGGGTTGAGGGTATCCCAGCTTCTGCCGCCGTTTTGGGTTCTGAGTATGCTCCCTTTGCTACCCGATACCCAGACAGTTTTGTTATTTACAATGGATAGGCCACGGTAACTCTGGGCATGGCATGAACCCCAATATAACAGGCTAAAAGCGAGTAAGAAAAACCGCATACTGAACAACGAAAATAGGGCCTTGCAGACAATGTGTAAAAACCGGTTGTGTTTTTTACTTGTTTATCGTGAAATTGCATGCGTAAAATATGAATCCGATTAAAACCATTCAAGACTATATGAACGCCGGAGAATCGCCCGAAATTTTATTTTGGGTGGGTTGTGCCGGAAGCTTTGATGAGCGCGCACAACGGGTTTCGAAGGCTTTTGCCTCCATTTTGCAGAAAGCGGGTATCAAATTCGCTATTTTAGGTACCGAAGAAGGTTGCACCGGCGATCCTGCCAAACGTGCCGGCAATGAGTTTCTGTTTCAGATGCAGGCTATGCAAAACATAGAACTATTGAATGGTTACGGGGTGAAAAAAATGGTGACGGCCTGTCCGCATTGTTACAACACCCTGAAAAATGAATATCCTGCCCTTGGCGGAAATTACGAGGTAATACATCATACGCAATTCATCAATCAGTTGCTGGAAGAAGGTCGTTTGGCTATAGAAGGCGGACCTTTCAAAGGCAAGAAAATTACCTATCACGACAGTTGCTATCTGGGCCGTGCCAATGGTGTTTACGAAGCACCACGTATGGTCATAGAGCGCCTGGATGCGGACCTGGTAGAACTGAAGCGCTGTCGCAGCAACGGGTTGTGTTGTGGTGCCGGCGGTGCACAAATGTTCAAAGAAGCCGAATCGGGGAAAAAGGAAGTGAATGTGGAGCGTACGGAAGATGTGCTGGAATCGGGTGCCGCCGTACTGGCCGTGAATTGTCCGTTTTGCATGACCATGCTCCGCGATGGTACCAAGCACTTTGAAAAAGAAAACGAGATTCAGGTGCTGGATATTGCCGAGCTGGTAGACCAAAGCACCGCCAATTCATGAGTTTAGCCCATCTGTCTCCCGGTTCGCGTGTGTGGTTTTTCATTGCCGACAGGCCATTGAACGCAAATGAGGCGGAGCAGTTAAACCAAACCATGACCGAATTTATCGGCGGCTGGAAATCCCATGGCAGCGCACTATCGGCGGGTTACGAGATTCGCTGGAATGCACTTCTTGTGGTAGCAGTGGATGAATCTATTGAAGCACCATCAGGCTGTAGCATTGATAAGGTTTTTAGGTTACTCAGTGATTTTACCACTGCCACCGGTATTGATTTATTGAATCGCCTGCTGTTGTTGGTGCCGGATAATGCAGATACAGCGAGTATTTATACCCGACAATTGGCTGCAGCAGCTATAGAAACGGGCACAATCAATGAAAATACGCCCGTAGCAGACATAATGCATATACGGCTGGAAACCTTTGTTTCACAGCCTTTGCAGCCATTCCGTGACCACTGGATGGGCAAACAGCTATTGAACCCATAAGCATGAAAGACAAACGTATACTCACCCTGTTTTTAACCATTTTCATTGACCTGCTTGGCTTTGGTATTATCATTCCCATTTTACCGGTGGTTACCAAAAAAATGGCGCTTCAATCCGGATTGCATCTGGATGCTGACGTAGCGGTAGGACTCACCATGGGGGTGTTTTCGCTTATGCAGTTCATTTTCTCGCCTATCTGGGGCTCTCTGAGCGATAAAATCGGCCGCAGGCCCATCATTCTGGGCAGTATACTGGCAACAGCAGTGGGTTATATAATGTTAGGCAATAGCAGTACTTTCATCGTTCTATTTCTGGCCCGGCTGGTAGCCGGAATTGGCAGTGCCAATATCAGTGCTGCACAGGCCTATATTGCCGATATAACGCCACCCCAGGATAGAGCAAAAAGAATGGGACTGATTGGCGCGGCATTCGGACTGGGATTTGTTTTTGGTCCGCCCATTGGCGGTGCCCTATTTGCCGCAGGCGGGCTTCAGTGGGTGGGGTTTGCTACTGCTGCACTTTGTGTGTTGAATTTTATCATGGCCTGGTTTACCTTGCCCGAAAGTTTAACAGAAAGAAACACTGAGCGCCGTTCATTTATTTCATCATTTACCGGACTGAGACATGTCTGGAAGGAAGAAATTCTGGGTGAATTGTTCATCATCAACGTCATATATATTGCGGCTTTCAGTATGATGCAGGTAAATGCGTCTGTGCTGTGGAGCGAGCATTATCACCTTACGGAAAAGCAGGTGGGTTATATGTTTGGTTTCATTGGTGTTTGCAGTGCTGTTGTTCAGGGAGGTTTGATTGGTACCATACAGCGAGTGGTGGGTCTGCAACGTATGCTTTTGTTAGGTTGTCCAATTGTGGCTGTTGGTTTATCCATTATTCCTTTACCTTCTCAAAACTGGTTTGTTCCGGTTCAAATATGTGCCGTCATCTGTCTGGCTATTGGCAATGGCATGCTCATGCCAGCGATCAATTCGCTGGTGTCGGCCAATACACCTGCCCATGATCAGGGCAAAACCCTGGGTTTGCTGCAGAGCACCGGCTCACTGGCGCGTTCCGTAGGTCCGGTGGTGAGCGGTTTTCTCTACAGCATGGGTTTTATGTTTCCATACCTGAGTGCAGGTTTGTTGATGATCCTTACTTTGTTTTTGGCTATCAAATTAACCCGAAAATTGGCGGTCAATATCGGGCAATAAATTTATTAATAAGCAGTTTCTGACAAGATGTAACCATGAAAATTCTACACCTTAACGCCAATAGTGCCGGAGGTGCATTTACCGCGGCCAACAGGCTCTCAGCATCATTAGTGCGAATGGGAGTGGATAGCAGGCATGTTGTATTTTCAGGAATTTCGGGTGATGGTTACGAATTGTGGGCTAACAATCCAGTCAGGCGTTCCAGAGCATTTTATAATCACGCATCTGAGAAGCTTGATTTCTTGCGCTATGAGAAGGACGCTACAGTACGTTTTGCTTTTTCACACGGACTAAATGGGGTGGATGTTACAGACTGGAAAGCATTTGCAGACAGTGACATTATTCACCTGCATTGGATAAACAAAGGTTTTATTAGTTTAAAAGGCCTTTCGGATATATTGCAGAGCGGTAAACCTGTAGTTTGGACCTGCCATGATATGTGGCCTTTTACAGGTGGGTGTTATCACAACCGCGGCTGTTATAATTTTAAAACAGGTTGTGGCAATTGTCAATATCTAAAAAAGCCTTTGGCTGATGATTTGTCAGCCCGTGTTTTCCGCAGAAAGCAACAAATATTTTCATCGGAAAAATTACATTTTGTTACCCCCAGTGCATGGCTGGCCGGGCAGGCAGCGTTATCGCCCGTAGCCAATGGGAAACAAGTTGAAGTTATATACAATGGCATTGATACAGCATTGTTTCAACCGGCTGATTCCGGTTTGGCAAGAAAGCACTTGGGAATACCCGGTGATGCTAAGGTAATTGCCTTCGCTGCAGCCACTCTTACCAATCCCAAAAAGGGTTTTGCGGAATTTCAGGCTTTGGTGAATTTGCTGCATACCTCAGGTGTTCAGAAACTGCATGTATTGCTGATTGGTGAAAACAAAAACAATATTCCCATGGATTTTCCAGTTCCATATACATTTACAGGTTATCTGACTAAAGAATCGGATATGGTAAAATGTTATCAGGCTGCAACCTTGTACGTGACAACATCTCACGAGGAAAACCTGCCTACTACCATCATGGAGAGTATGGCTTGCGGAACGCCGGTAGCGGCTTTTTCGGTGGGTGGGATTCCGGAGATGGTGGAAGATGGGAAAAACGGCTGTTTAGCAGATTTATTTGACGTGCATTTGCTTGCCGACAAAATCGCAAGTTACCTAAACAGCGAAGAAGCGGAGAAAACCCAAAAGCGCGATCAGGCAAGACTGAGTGCAGCTGAAAAGTACGAGCAGAATATTGTTGCTGCTCAATACAAACGAATATACGAAAAAATATTGAAATAAACAAGGCGGCCACAGGGACCGCCTTGCTTATAAACTCAAAGTATGGTATTGATTAATCTACATTGTCGTGCAGGTGTCTGTTTGGCTTTACGATGTGGTCAACCTCATCAATATTTTCAGAAATAGTCATCCTTGAAACCTGGTTGTTTTCGCTGGCAGGTGCCTGAAACAGAACCTTTTCCCTGCGCAAATAGGCAGGTGTTTCCAGCGACTCAAGAACATTTTCCCTTGAAATGCGTGAGGGTTCCAGGTTTCTGAAATTTTCGTGTTCTTCCAGCGATGGCTGTTGAGATATTTACCAGCAGGTGCTTGGCTTTGTTGATGCGGGTATCATCGAGCAGGGGGCTGTCTAGAGCCAGTTTTGCTGCATCTTCGGCCCGTTCCGGCCCGGTGGCTACTCCTGTGCCCATAATGGCTCTGCCGCTGCCTGTCATGGCAGTTTGTACATCCTTAAAGTCTACGTTGATAATACCGGCTTTGGTAATAATTTCGGCTATACCTTTAGCGGCTGTGCACAATATGTCATCGGCCTTGGCAAAAGCTTGTCTTACGGGCAAGTCACCGTACATCTCCACGATGCGGTCATTGCTTATGGTTAGTAAGGCATCTACATGGGGTTTCAGGTTGTCAATGCCAAGCATGGCCTGCCCTATGCGGTCCGGTCCCTCATCGTCAAAGGGTATTGTTACAATACCCACTGTTAAAATACCCATTTCTTTGCTTACCTGGGCAATCACCGGTGCTGCACCTGTTCCGGTACCACCGCCCATTCCGGCGGTAATGAATACCATTTTGGTGTTGTTGCTAAGCAGATCCTGAATTTGTTGCTGACTCTCCAGTGCGGCCATGCGTCCCATTTCAGGTTCTGATCCGGCTCCCAGCCCTTCGGTAAGTTGCAGCCCAAGCTGAATTCTGTTGGGTACGGGACTATCGAGCAGCGCCTGCGCGTCGGTATTGCACACGTAAAATTCAACTCCCTCTATTCCTTGGCGAAACATGTGATTTACAGCATTGCTGCCGCCTCCGCCTACGCCGATTACCTTGATAATGGCACCTGTCATGCGGATTACATCCGGTTCAAAATGTGATGGCATATTATATCTTTCTATTTATGATTCTTTGCTAAAGTCTTCTCCGTCTTTCATCCAGTTTTTAAGTTCATCCATGAATTTCCCGCCAAAGTTCCCCGTCCAGGTTCTTTTAAAGAATCCGTCATCTTTTTTCTCGTTGTCGGGTTGCTTGGGAGCCTCAACCACCACTTCAGGGCTTTCTGCAATGGGTTTCGAGGTCTCTCGCTGTATTGGTGTGTTTTCAGGAACATCAAATCTGGCAGAGGATTCAAAACCTCTTAACACCAAACCGATGCCTGTGGCGAACATGGGATTTCTTACCTCATCCACCATGCCTTTGCCAAGGCGCTGTCCGGGTGTGCCAATATGCACTTCCAGTGCGGTGTGATACGATACAAGTTGTGTGATATTGGCCAATGATGATCCGCCACCGGTAAGCACGATACCTCCGGCCAGACGGTTTTTCATCGTAGAAACCTCAATCTCATAGTTAATACGCTCAATAATGTCTTCCATTCTTGCCTGGATAACCTGCGCTATGGCAAAGCGGCTTATTTCCTTATGTTTGCGTCCGGGCAGACCGGGTACCACCACTACTTCATTTTTCATGCTTTCAGTGGGATAGCAGCTACCATAGTTTACTTTTACTATTTCAGCCTGTTCGGGAAGTATACCAAAGGCTTCTTTTAGGTCCTTGGTAATGCGGTCACCACCGATAGAGATTATGGCAGTGTGGCGTATGGATCCGTCCTCAAATACGCAGATGTCTGTTGTGCCACCACCAATGTCTATAAGGGCAACTCCGGCATCTATTTCTGCCTGAGAAAGCACAGCAGATGCGGATGCATAGGGTTCAACTATCAGGTCGGCTACTTCAAGGCCGGCTCTTTTAACGGCTTCGAAAATATGGCGTGCAGCCGCGGTTTGTCCGGTTATGATGTGATAATTACACTCAACCCTTACGCCCATTCGGCCTACGGGGTCTTTTACGCCATCTTCATCGTCAATGCGGTAGTCCTGTGGTAATACATGCAGTATTTCTACTCCGGGTTCCAGTGCCAGGTATTGCATTTCTTGTTCCAGTTTATCGAGTTCCTCCTGGCTGATTTCTTCGAATGAATTGCGGCGCGACAATGTGCCACGATGTTGCATACTGCGGATGTGGTGGCCGGCTATGCCCACAAAAACATTTTTGATTTCCACCTGACTCTGCCGTTGTGCTTCCTCAACAGCTTCGCGAATGGCTAACTCTGCCTTGCGTATGTTGGCTACCATGCCTCTTGAAACGCCCCCTGCGCTGGCAGCTTTGCCCATTCCCAGCACGTTAATTTTGCCGTTTTCGGCCAGTTGCCCAACAATGGCGCAAATCTTAGTTGTTCCAATGTCGAGGCCTACGATGATATCATTCTTTGAAGCCATATCTGTTTGATGTATATTAGTGTTTTGCATTTTGGACATCTTTTTCTTTCTTCTGTTCAGTTATATTGACACTCTTCACGCCTACTATCTGTCCTTTGTATTTCAGACTGATGGTATGGTACTTTTCCCAGCCTGTGTTGCGCAAGCCTTTCTCATAGAACTGGCGTAGGTTTGCGAACTTTTCGGGTAGATTTTCAGCGTTGCCTATTACAATGCTATGTCTCCCAACGCGTGGAACCAAGACCATGTCGCCGGAGTTATCTACATGGCATTGTTCAAACTGAGCATTCCACAACGGATTTGCATCAATAAAGGCTGCAAGCCCAATGATTTGTTTCAGTGCAACCGATCGCACTTTCCCGGAATCTGCCAGTTTTTCTGTTATGTTGCCGGTTGCTGGTAAAACGTCCGGAGCATGATTGCCACGGTAGGGTATTTTATAGCCTGATGAATCCAGAAAATAGGTTTCACCGGCTGTATTGGTAATGCGTACAATGGGTTTGCGCTGCACGATTTGAATTTTCATTACCCCGTCCAGGCTTATGTAGACCTGAGAACTCTGCACATAAGGCATGGATTTGAGCGTAGTTTCAAGTTTTGTGAGTGAAACATTGGATGCAGGCTTCCCTTGTGGGTTGCCACATGTTCTGTTTACAATGTTGAACACATCCTGTTCACTGAGAAAAAAGATTCCACTGTCCGGTAAAATAGTAATTTCTATTTTGTCAATATTTCTGTTTTTCCCTGAAAATCTTAGCGCTCCCCACACGGCAAACAGTGTGATAAGAAGGCCAATCAGAATGCTGAAAAGCCAAACCCTTGATTTGCTTATATTTTCAAATTTAAATCCCATGGTATATTTCTTTGATTACGGGAACCAGTCTATCAATGTCTCCAGCTCCAAGGATGAGCAGCAGTGAAGGTTGGCTGATTTTGATGAAGTCAATTACCTCATTATTTGCCATCCGTTTTGCGGCCGGATTTTTCATTTTGCCCAGCAGCCATTCCGAAGTAATTCCGGGGATGGGTAATTCTCTGGCCGGGTAAATATCCAGCAGAATGGGGAAGTCAATTTTATCCAGGCTTTCCGCAAAACCGTCTGCAAAATCCCTGGTTCTGGTGAATAGGTGTGGCTGGAATATACCCGTGAGTTTTTTATCGGGGTAGAGGGCTTTTACTGATCCTATGATGGCATTTAGTTCCTGTGGATGGTGGGCGTAATCGTCAATTACAACATGCTCAACCGATTTGAAAATGTATTCAAAGCGACGCTTTGCGCCTCTATAGCTACTCACCCCTTTGCGAAGGTCATCTTCTATAATGCCGGGTAGTGTGAAGCATGCAGCCACTGCTGCAGTGGCATTTTCAACATTGTGAAAACCTGGCAGTCCAGATTGCCAGTCAGGCATAAACTTGCGCTCATTTTCAAGTGTCGAAGTAACGTCAAAACAGAATACATCTCCCTTTGGTTTAATGTTTTCACACGCCACAGACGGTATGCCGGTTGCATGTGTTCCATAGGCTACACAGTGTATATTTTCAGGCCACTTTTCGCGCAGTGACTGATGGTAGATGAGCTGCCCGCCCTGTTTAATTTTGCCGGCAAAAATGCGGAATGCTTCACGGAAAGCTTCTTCATTTTCGTAAATGTCCAGATGGTCCGGATCTATGGCAGTTATAATGGCTGTATCGGGATTCAGGCGGTGGAAGCTTCTGTCAAATTCATCTGCTTCAAGCACCACCACAGGCTTGTCATGAAACAAATCCCTCCCTTGGGTATGGTGAATGTAGTTGGTCCCGTAATTGGCTGAAATTCCGCCAAGAAATGCCGTAAAATTGATATTGCACTCATGCAGCAGGTGTGCAATCAAAGTAGAAGTGGTGGTCTTGCCATGGGTGCCTGCCACAGCTATGCAATATGCATTCTTGCTGATGATGCCCAGAACTTCGCTTCGCTTATACAATGTGTATCCTTTGGTGCGAAGGTGATTCAACTGAGTATGGTCGTTGGGAATGGCAGGTGTGTATACCAGTAGCGCAAATTCGGGTGCTGTTTCTATGCAGGAAGGAAGTGTTTCAAGGCTATCTTCAAACGTGATGTTTATACCTTCCTCCTGTAATGATGCGGTTAGGTCTGATGGTGTTTTGTCATAGCCCGAAACGTCTATTCCACGCGATTTCAGGTAGCGTGCAATGGCACTCATGCCAATACCGCCAATCCCCAAAAAGTATGCATGCCGTATTTCGTTCAGGTTCATGATGTTATTAGATTTTTAATTTCTGAAACGATGGCTGCTGTCGCATTGGGTCGGGCCAGTTGGGCCAGTGCCTCTCGCATTTTTTCTCTTAATACCTGATTATGCAGGGTTTCTATGGCAGTGTCAACCAAAGAATCCATTACATCGGCATCTTTTATTAGTAACGCAGCACCCAGTTTGCTGAATTGCAGGGCGTTTTGGGTCTGGTGATCATCGGTTACGTTGGGCGACGGAACCAATAGTGCCGGTTTGCCGCAAACGGCAATTTCAGACATACTGAGGGCTCCGGATCTGGAGACAACAAGATCAGCGGCACCATAGGCAAATTCCATTTCCCTGAGAAAGGGCATAGCAAGTATCCCGGGTTTGCCTCCGGTTTCGGCCTGAAAATTCTTACCGGTTTGCCAAATAACCTGAATACCCGCTTCGCACAAGCTTTCCAGGCCTTGCTGAATAGCAATATTGATACTTCTGGCACCCAGACTTCCCCCTGTAATGAACAGGACAGGTTTGTCCGGAGTTAGTCCGAAAAATTTGCAGGATTCGTTTTTATTTCGTATATTAGATAAATTCTCCCTAACCGGATTGCCGGTAAATCTGACCTTGTCTCCTGGGAATACTTTTTCCATCTCAGGGAAGCCTGTACAGATGATATTAACCCGTTTTGCCAGCAGTTTGTTGGTAAGACCGGCATACCCATTTCCTTCCCATATTACCGTCTTTTTGCCCATTCCCGAGGCTGCATATAAAACGGCCAGGCTGGCATATCCACCGGTACCGATTACGCAGTCGGGGTTAAATTCTTTTACAATCTTTTTGGACTTGAAATAGGCCTTGATAAACTTCCACAACACCACAATATTCATAGGGCTGATGGCTCTTTTCAGTCCCATCACATCCAGGCCGATGATCTTGTATCCTTCCTGCGGAACTTTTTCCATTTCCATACGGTTGCTGGCACCTACAAACAGTATCTCGCAGCCCGAATATTCCTTCTGCAAGAGCTGCGCAATAGCCACAGCCGGAAAAATGTGTCCGCCTGTACCACCGCCCGATATGAGAAACTTACGCTGCATGCAGTTTTTCTTTTTCTTCTTTGATGGTTCGGCTTACGCTTAAAATTACCCCAAATGCAATGCTGTTAAATACCAGGCTGGTACCGCCCATACTCACCAGGGGAATGGTTAATCCTGTTACGGGCAACATACCCACAGCCACACCCATATTTACAAACGCCTGAAAACTCATACTCAGGCACAAACCAAGGGCCAGCAGGGCTCCAAAGGCTTTGGGACTTTCAACCACTATCTTAATGCACCGAAAAATGAGAATAAGAAAAAGCAATACCATACCGGCACCACCTACAAAACCATACTCTTCCACGATTATGGCATAGATGAAGTCTGAGTAGGGATGAGGCAGGTAATTGCGCTGGGTACTGTTTCCGGGACCTTTTCCGAAAATGCCCCCCGTGGCCACTGCAATTTTGGATTGCAATTGCTGGTAATTGCTTTCACCATTGTCTTTTCCTGTGAAGGTTTCAATACGCTTTTTCCAGGTGGGAATTCGGCTGTTGCTCATGTTGTCTACATTGATATTGAGCAGAATGACTACCAGTAAGGTAATGGCAGTGGCGCCTGCAAAGCCAAGCAGAGCAAGATATTTAAAATTGATTCTACCTATGTAGAGCAGCATGCAGCAGGTCACAAACACCAGCAAGGCAGTACTTAGGTTTTCGGGTGCAATCAGCGTTACAACTATGATGATTACCAGCAGAATATTTCGGAAAACCTTGAAGCTGTCAATTTCCTCTTGTTTCTTGCCGAGATAGCGTGCAATGTACATAATGAGAAACAGCTTGGCCATGTCGCTTGTCTGAAAGGTTATACCCAGGCCCGGAATTGGCAATACCCTTGTTGCGTTGTTAATCTCGCTGCCTACAGCAAGAGTTACCACCAGCAGGATTATGGAAATCCAAAGAAATAGCTGTGAAAGTCTCGAAAAGTACTGATAATTTATAAGGTGGCACAGATACAGAAATCCGAAACCAATAAGCAGAAAGCCGGTATGACGCAGGAAGTAGAATTCGGTATTGCCACCCTGCTTGCTGAAGGCAAGACCTCCGGTGGAGCTGTATACCGCCAGTATTCCCACCAGTGAAAGGATAATCACAATGGCCCATATCCATGGATCACCGCGAAATATTTTGCTGAATTTACTGCCTTCTGCGCTCATCTTTTAGAGGTTTCTTACGGCTTCTTTAAACTGTCTGCCGCGGTCTTCGTAGTTCTCAAACAGGTCGAAGCTGGCACAGGCTGGTGAAAGCAATACACAGTCGCCTTTTTCAGCAAGTCTGCTCGCTACGTGTACTGCTTCTTTAGCACTGCCGGTGTTGATGATCATATCCACGTCATCATGAAATGCCTGATGGATTTTAATGTTATCAAGTCCCAGACAGATGATGTATTTTACCTTCTCTTTAACCAGCGATTTCAGTTCCTTGTAGTTGTTGCCTTTATCTACCCCACCGGCAATCCATACCACGGGTTTCTCCATGCTTTCAAGTGCATACCATGCGCTGTTTACATTGGTGGCTTTTGAATCGTTGATGTATTCTACGCCGTTGACGCGGTTTACATACTCAAGACGGTGTTCAGCATTTTGAAAATTACAAAGGCTTTCGCGAATGGTTTCTTTGCGAACGTCGAGAAGGCTGGCAACTACGGCCGCTGCCATGCTGTTGTACGTGTTGTGAATTCCACGCAGTGAGATTTCTTCCATATTGATGGTCATTGTTTGTTTGTTGTTATAAATGAATAGGGTGTTGTTTTCGGTGTAAGCGCCGGGATTACAGGCTTGTGTAACGGATATGGGCAATGCAGTCGCTTCTCCTGTTTTCAAGCCGAAATACTGCATGCTGATAGTGTCATCTGCACAATAGATAAAATAATCGGATGACTGCTGATTGCGGGTGAGCCTGTATTTGCTTGCAGCATACAGCTCAAGTTTATATTCATATCTGTCGAGATGATCCGGTGTGATATTGGTGAGAACGGATATATGAGAACGGAAGTTAAAGTTCCCGTCAAGCTGAAAACTGCTTACTTCCAGCACATAAATATCATGCTTTTCTTCGGCCACTTGCCTGGCAAAGCTTTTACCTATATTGCCTCCCAGGCCTACATTCAGGCCCGCGTTTTTAAGGATGTGATGGGTGAGCAGGGTAGTGGTGGTTTTGCCATTTGTGCCGCTGATACAAACCATTTTGGCATTGGTGTAACGACCGGCGAATTCGATTTCAGAGATTACGGGTATTCCTTTTCTGACAGCAGCTTGCACCATAGGTGCTTTGTCAGGTATACCGGGGCTTTTTACCATTTCGTCGGCAGACAGTATCTCAGATTCCGTATGTTTTCCTTCTTCCCAACGCACACCGATTTTTTCCAGTTCCTGGCGGTACGCATCTGCAATCTTGCCCATATCGGAAACAAACACATCCCAGCCTTTGGCCTTGGCCAAAACAGCGGTTCCTGTGCCCGATTCGCCTGCTCCCAATATGACAAGTTTCTTACTCAACGCAGTTTTAGCAATGCAATGGATATGAGGACCAGAATAATAGTTACCAACCAGAAACGCAGGGTGATTTTGCTTTCGGGTATATTAAGTTTCTGAAAGTGATGGTGCAACGGGCTCATCAGGAAGATCCTGCGGCCTTCGCCGTATTTCTTTTTGGTGTATTTGAACCAGCCCACTTGCAATACAACACTTAGGCTTTCCGCAAAGAAAACTCCACAGAGAATCGGAATGAGTAGTTCCATCTTGATAATGATGGCCACGGCAGCTATAGCCCCGCCCAATGCCAGGCTTCCGGTATCTCCCATGAATACCTGTGCGGGAAAACCATTGTACCAAAGGAACCCCAGGCAAGCTCCTATTACAGCGGCCAGAAAAACCACAACTTCACCGCTCTGGGGAACGTAGATGATATTCAGATATTCGGCCAATTTAACGTTACCCGCCGCATAGGCAAGTACCCCGAGACCTAGTCCGACTATGGCTGTAGTGCCTGCGGCCAGACCATCAATTCCGTCTGTGAGGTTCACCGCATTGGTAACGGCCATACATATGAATACAATCACGGGCAAGAAAATGAACCAGGCGTTGTTTTCGCCGGGTATAAGGTCTGAATAGTTCAATCTTAGGCTGGTTATGGGCAGATTGGTTTGCAGTGGTATGCTGGCCTTACTGTGTGTATAGTCAATGGCAATGGCAATAACCACACCTAGTAGAAGCTGACCAATGAGCTTGGTAGTGGCTTTCATGCCCTCTTTATTCTTTTTGAAAACCTTGATATAATCATCTACCGCACCAATGGTTCCCATCCATAGTGTGCTCACCAGCATCAGCATCACATAGATATTGTCAAGTTTTGCCAGAAGTAGTGTAGGGATTATAATAGCCAGTATTATAATGATGCCGCCCATGGTGGGAGTGCCTTTTTTCTGAAGCTGACCTTCAAGCCCCAGGTCGCGTATTTCTTCACCAATTTGCTGTCTTTGCAGCCAACGGATGATACGTTTACCGGTCAACAAAGCAATAAGCAGGCTAAGAATACCTGCCATACTTGCCCTGAAGCTGATGTACTGAAATACACCGGCTCCGGTAATGTTGATGCTGTCTAGGTATTTGAATAAATAGTATAGCATTATTCGTTGTTTGAATTAAAAATAGATTTAACAATGGCTTTATCGTCAAAAGGATGTTTCACTCCTTTGATTTCCTGATAGGTTTCATGTCCTTTACCCGCAATAAGAATAACATCTCCGGGTGATGCCAGCATCGCAGCAGTTCTTATGGCTTCTTTGCGGTCGGTTATCTTCAGTAGTTTCTTGTAGAATTGTCCTTCCACGCCGGCTTCCATCTGTTGAATTATGGCTTCCGGATCTTCGTCTCTGGGATTGTCGCTGGTGAAAATGACTTTACTGCTCATTCGGGCGGCTATTTTCCCCATTTCCGGCCTTTTCGCGGCATCGCGGTTGCCACCGCAGCCAACTATAGTTATAAGTTGCGCATGGTTGCCCCTAATCTCGTTGATGGTTGCAATCACGTTTTCCAGAGCGTCAGGTGTGTGGGCATAATCCACAATGGCAGTAACCCTTTCAGGTCCATGGATTGCTTCAAATCGCCCGTTTACCCTGCCTGCTTTGGTGAGGGGTAGCATAATTTCTTCTTCGCCTCCGGTAAGCAAAAATGCAGCACCATATACTGCAGCCAGATTGTAAGCATTAAAAGCCCCTACAAGGTTCACCCAGGCCTCTTTGCCATCCAGCTTCAGCTGCATTCCCTGAAAGTCGCTTTCCAGAATTTTTACGGTAAAATCAGCGCCACTTTTCATGGCATAGGTGTAGCGTGCTGCTTTGGTGTTTTGCAGCATGATCATGCCATTACGGTCGTCTTTGTTGGTTAAAGCCCATGCGGTTGACGGGAGGTCGTCAAAAAATTGCTTTTTGGCCTTTAGATAGTTATCAAAGGTTTTGTGATAATCCAGGTGATCGTGTGAGAGGTTTGTGAATACTGCCCCGGTGAATTCCAGTCCGGCAATCCGGCGCTGATGTATGGCATGCGAACTGCATTCCATAAAACAATAGTCACAGCCTGCTTCCACCATCTTTGCCAGCAAAGCATTCAGTCCTGCCGTGTCCGGCGTGGTATGTGTGCTGGGAATAATCTCGGTTCCAATTCTGTTTTCTACCGTGGATATCAGCCCGCATTGATAGCCCATTGCCGCAAACAATTCAAAAAGCAAAGTGCTGACGGTGGTTTTTCCATTGGTACCGGTAGTTCCCACCAGTTTCAATGTTTTGGTGGGTTCGCCATAAAACAGATGGCAGACGACACCCATGGCTTCGGCTACGTTTTCTACCAGAATGTAGGTAACACCATCCGATGGATGATCTGCCCTATTGGCAAGAATAACGGTTGCCCCGTTTTCAATGGCTTTTTGAATAAAATCATGGCCATCGGCATGGGTGCCGGGCATGGCAGCATATAAAAAGCCTTTATCTGCCTTGCGACTGTCAATACAAACACCGCTGACAGTAACCTTGCTTTCCCCTATAACCTTTGACGGTTGCAGTTTTTGGATGATATTTTCTAAGGCAAATGTCAAAACGGTTCCAGAATTAGGTGTACTTGGGAAACTTTGGACAATGCAGTGCCGGGTGGAATGCTTTGGGAAACAATGCGGCCATAACCTTCGCTGCTTACACGGATTTTATGCTGCTCCAGCCAAAGTATGGCATCACGCAGGCCCATGCCTTTAAATTCGGGGAGTTGCCCTTGTTTTATCTGTGCGGGTTTTAGTAAAACCGAAAATCCTTTTTTATCTCCTGATACCCATTCGCTTTGTCTGCCACTGTCGCGTGTAGAGCTAATATTCAGCCCGTTTAGCACCTGAAGTGTTTTTGCACTGCTGCCTTTAAGTATTGAGGGAATCTGTGGCTCTCTGCTTGCAGCAGCAACAGGTTGTATTTTGAGTGAGCTGCTGTATATTTTGTCGGCTATATCTTTAAATACCGGACCTGCAACCAATGCGCCGTAAATGGCACCTTTCTTTGGTTCGTTGATTACAACAATTATGCTGTATTGCGGACTGGATGCCGGGAAATAGCCTGCAAATGAGGCTTTGTAGCTACCCTCCTGATACTTTTTGCCTTTGGCAATCTGGGCTGTTCCGGTTTTGCCTGCCACCTGATAGTTGTTGTTTTTAAGGTTGGTGGCGGTTCCATGGTCAACGACCCCTTCCATCATGCTTTTCAGGGCTGCCAGTGTTTTATCGCTGCATATTTTCTCATTAATTGCTTGTGGTGCGATATTCTTTATCAGTCTTCCTTCATGTCTGATTTCACTTACCATGTAAGGTCGCATCATCTTCCCATTATTTGCAACGGCGTTGTACAGTGTCAGCATCTGAAGCGGAGATATTTTGGTTTCATAACCAATGCTCATCCAGGGCAGTGTGGTGTTATACCAGTTCTTTGATTTTTTTGTTTTGATGAGTGGATTGTTGGGCGTTTGAATGTCAAATTCCGGTTTAAAGTGCAATCCCAGTCTCATTGCATGATTAACGAACTTCTCGGGCTGTTTGCCGTAGTGCTTAAGCACCAGTTTGCTTATTCCAACATTGCTCGATTTTTCGAAACTTTCTTGTAATGTGAGGATATTTTTAGTGGGGTCGGTTGCATCTTTCATGGTTTCACCAAACATTTTTACTTCTCCCCCCTGAATGTTTACGCTATCTGAAGGTTTGGCATAACCGTCCTCTAGTAATGCCATGGCTGAAACCAGCTTAAATGTGGAGCCCGGTTCTTCAAACTCATTTACCGCGTAATTCAATACCTCCATATACTCCCCCTTTTCATTGCGTTTGAGGTTGGCCATAGCTTTGATGGCACCAGTTTTCACCTCCATCACCACTACACACCCGTGGTCGGCTTCATTTGCTGCAAGCACTCTTTGCAGAGCATTCTGTGCCACATCCTGGAGATTGACATCCAGCGTTGTGACAATGTCATATCCATTCACAGGGTCTTTTACCTTGGCATTTTCCATGGGCCTCCAAATATTACCCGGCATCCGTTTTTCCATACGCTGCCCGTCTGTACCCCGCAATAGGCTGTCGAATGCACCTTCCAGCCCCACGTACACGCCGTCTTTGCTGTATCCTATGGTTCTTTTGGCAAGATCACCCATGAAGTAGAGGCGTTTCCCCTTTTCATCAAACCAGAAACCGCCTTTGAATTTTCCTTTTCTAATCAGGGGCCAGGTTTTCATCTTTTTAACAACATCAAAGCCCTGGTCTTTTACTATTATGGCATATCTGGATTTGTTGTTCCGTAAGCCTTTGAAATAGCTTTTCCAGTCAGCCTGATTCTTTTCCTTGAATTCGGTAGCCATCAGCAAAGAGAGGCTGTCTATGTATTTTTGGAATGTGTCTTTGGTGAGACCATCGGCCATGGCGTCAAACACCATATTATAACGAGGGACTGAAGTGGCCAGCAAACTGCCATCAGCGGCGTAGATATTACCTCTAATGGCCTTTACGTCAATGGTTCGCGTGTTTTTTTGCTGCATTTCCTTGCTGAATTCCTCATCGGATCCGAGTTGCAGTTTAGCCGCAGTAAACAATACAGAAAATCCAAATACCAGCACAAGCCCGAAAACAAGGTATGCTCTCAGAAGAATGGCTCTGCGGGTATTTACCTTAGGGTTTTCCTGTTTTGACATGGTTTTCAATTTTTACGGGCGGAACATTCAGTTCCTTTAATCCGGTTTCCTGCACTTTTTTTGCAACCTCGCTTTGCTTGCTGGCATTGGTTATTTGGCTTTCCAGGCTGATTTTTTCGCTGTGGAGTTCCTTTAGTTCTTTGATCAGCTTTTCTTTGGTTCTCAATGCTTTATTTGCATGGTGTTGATTGTAGATGTAAAACAACATGAGCCCAAAAGCCACAAGGCCAAATTTTATCCATGACCAGATGCCTGCAGATGCCTGTTGCTCAGGTTGTTCAGCCTGATTTGAGGGCAATTCGTTTTCTTCTATGGTTTCCGGTTCGGTGTTCATCTTTTAACTCCTATTCTCATTTTAGCACTGCGTGCTCTGTTATTGATCCTTATTTCTTCTTCATCAGGTATAAGCGCCTTGTTGGGTTCAGGGTCAAACGGGCGCTGCACGTTGCCGAACATATCTGTTTGTCTTTCGCCGTCAAGATTTCCGGTTTGCAGAAAATTTTTAACCATTCTGTCTTCCAGACTGTGGTAACTAATAACCACAAGATGTCCGCCGGTACCGATGCAGTCAGCAGAAGCTTTCAGAAGTGCTTCCAGCGCCTGCATTTCCCCATTAACTTCTATTCGAAGGGCCTGATAAACCTGGCTCAGGTATTTCGCAGGGCTGTGCTTGGGTGTGCACGGTGATATCAGATTTTTAAACTGTTCTGTGGTACTAATGGCGTGGCCTGTACGTCCCTGACAAATTATAGCGGCAAGTTTTCCGGCATTGGGTATTTCTCCCCACATTTTAAATATGTGTTTCAGTTTGGCCTCAGGGTAAGTATTTACTATGTCGGCTGCCGTAAGCGATGATTTTTTATCCATGCGCATATCCAGCGGACCTTCCAGTCGGTGTGCAAAGCCTCTCTCACCCACGTTTATCTGGTGTGATGAAATGCCAAGATCTGCCAGAATACCCGATATGGGCATCATTTGCCCATATCTGATGAATTGTTTCAGGAAACGAAAGTTGTGGTTTACCAGCGTGAACCTTTTATCGTCCGGTGCATTGGCCAGGGCTTCATCATCGCGGTCAAAGGCAATCAGTTTTCCTTTTGCCGAAAGTTTGTTCAGAATGGCACGTGAGTGTCCGCCGCCTCCGAAGGTAGCATCTGCATAAATCCCGTTAGGGTCATGCACCAGCGCGTCAACACTGGGATTCAGCAGTACAGGTACGTGATATTCTTGCATAGTGCAGCCGGTTTCATTCCAAACTTCATGACTCTTTTCTGTTACCCGATTGCTGCTGATGGAAGAATTGCGCCAGCTTGCTGAGTTCGTCAGAATCCACCGAAAGCTCGGTTTCATAATTAGAACGACTCCAGATTTCCACTTTGTTGCCATACGCACTTAGCACTACCTCATCGGTAAGCTCAGCGTATTCGCATAGTTTTTTGGGAATCAGGACCCGCTGGGCATTGTCTATCTGAACCAGGTTTGCACCATTGGTGAAAATGCGTTTAAAACGGCGAATTTCAGGGCTCAGAAAGTCATCTACCGCGGTCAGTTTGCCGGTTTCCTCCGACCAGTCTTCTCGGGTGTACAGAACGAGACACTTTTCAAATCCCCGGTTGACCACAAGCGTGTTTCCTGCGCTTTCAGGAAACTGCGCACGAAGCCTCGATGGTAAAGACAATCTGCCTTTCTCATCCAGCTTACATACATACTCGCCAATCAATCCGGACATAGGTTTGGAATTCCGTCTGCTAAATAAAAACCAAAAATCCCACTTTTTCCCACTTTTTACCCTTTTTAATCACCACTTATCCACATAACGGGATTAAATCGGGTTTTATTGTGGCTTATTTTCACAATGAGATGATTAATTATTCAGCAAAAATAGTTAAAAGCCTTGTAAATACAATGATTTTTTAAAAGTGGGTGAAAGTGGGGTTAAAAATGCATTGAAAAACCTGTTTTGGTCATTTTGTACTGAAAATGGGAAAATCGCCTATCCGTTTTTCGCTACCTTTGTATAGATGAAAATTGGGTTTCTCTCTATTTTCGGTCTGCTGGCGGTTTCGCTCTCCGCTCAGTCTGATGTTAGGCATTCGCTGGGTTTGGGAATCTCAAGGTACGGCATGGGCGCTTCTTTCCGAAATGATAAATCTATCCAGACTTTTAAAACAGCTTCCCCAAGACCTACCGGATTTTATGTAGATGCTGGCAACATACAGCATCCCCGGGAGGTAGCCGTAGTGAATACGGTTTTTCAGAATGCTAGTACCTATAAAATAGACAAGGTCAATTATGTGTGGACTTTCCGACCGGGTTTACTGTATACATACTCGCTGAGTGAAAGAACCGACAGGCGTGCAATAGGCTTGAATTTTACTTCCGGTCCCGGTGTTTCTTTTGCCTATGTGTGGCCTGTGTATGTAACCATTCTGCAAATAGATCCTTTCGGAAATGATTATTTTACCAATGTGCGCTACAATCCTGATGTTCACAAAACCACTGAAATTGCAGGCAGATCCGGCTTCTCTGAAGGTTTTTCGGAAGGGCAAATTACTCCCGGCCTTACCTGGCAGGGCGGTCTGGATTTTCAATGGTCCAATTACCGCGGAGATGTAAACACCCTCACGCTGGGTGCACGTGTGGAGGCTTTTCCTAAAAAACTGCCCATTTTACATAACGATCGCCTAAACAAAAGCATATTCTCTTCCTTTTATATTAATTTTGCATTCGGATTGGGAAATTAATCCTACCCTGACAAAATCTTGCTGGAATTACCTGTTATATCTTCTGAAAAAGAACGTCGACCTTCCAAACCATCCTGGTTGAAGATTGATTTGCCCACAGGCGAAAACTACACCCGTGTGAAACGTATTGTGAAGGAAAATAAGCTCCATACAATATGTGAAGATGGCCGATGTCCAAACATGGGCGAATGCTGGGGTGCAGGTACGGCAACTTTCATGATTCTGGGTAATATCTGCACGCGAAGTTGCTCTTTTTGTGCTGTAGCCACAGGTCGTCCTACCGAATACGATATTGATGAACCCTATCGTGTTGCAGAAGCAGTGAGGCTGATGGGGGTGAAGCATTGCGTAATTACCTCAGTAAACCGCGACGAACTTAAAGACAAAGGTGCCAGCGTGTGGGCTGCAACCATACGCGAAGTAAAGCGCCAGAACCCCCAAACCACCATAGAAACGCTGATTCCTGACTTTAAAGCCCAGTGGGATCTTTTATATATGGTGCTGGATGAAAGACCCGATGTGGTGAGTCACAACATGGAAACCGTGGAAAGGCTTTACCGTATCGTAAGGCCACAGGCCAAATATACCCGCAGCCTTGAGCAAATAAAACGCACAGCAGAATACGGTCTCAGAACAAAAAGCGGCGCTATGATGGGTTGTGGAGAGACCAATGAAGAAGTCTTGCAACTTATGGATGATTTGCATGCACATCAATGTCATGTGCTTACGTTGGGACAATACCTTCAGCCTACAAAAATGCATTTACCGGTTGCTGAATTTGTTCATCCTGATCAATTTAAGGCCTGGGAAACAGCCGGCCTGGCAAAAGGATTTTTGCATGTGGAAAGTGGTCCCATGGTTCGCAGTTCCTACCATGCAGAGAAGCATGTGCTTTAATAAGCTACTGCCTGACAAACAAATATTTATGATGTAAAATACCTGTCATGTTTTTGACATCATTGAAAAAATTGATGGGTTTTGTGGTTGTGTTTTGATAAAGTGGCTGTAAATTAGCGGACTATAAAGAACATTACCTTTTTATGAAGTTTAAAAACGCACTTCTTTTCACTTCGGCACTTACGCTGATGGCCGGTACAGCATGGTTTTCAGAGAATTCCTTATCGGTAA
>RGEC01000070.1 GCA_009918425.1 Bacteroidota bacterium | reverse complement strand
GCATGTTGTGGGCCATTTCTTCGGAGCGGACTATCCCTCGGCGCAGGTGAACAAATTCTTTTACTTCAGGATGCTCGGCCAGATACTGAATCCATTCCGATTTTTTGTCGCTGCTGGCCAGGGCAATCACCTTCCATCCTTTTTGCTTATTTTTTTCATATACTTTGGCCAGTTTTGGCATCACTTCTTTACAGTGGCCGCAGGTAGGATCCCAGAAAATCATAAGGGTATAAGGGGCTGTTATAGATGCTGTATTAATCCACGTGCTATCAGGGGTAAGAAGTTCCAGCGGTGGGGCAATTCTTCCCACCAGGGTGGAAGATTTGCGAACGGCGGCTTCACACATTTTATCAACCGTTGCGCTGTCAGTCCACCAGGCTTTGCCATTGCAGTAATTATTCACTGCAAGGTTGACAAAAACAGCATCCTGACCCATGATTTTACTGGTTTCAAACTTGTAGGTCAGATGATAAATCACAAAGTGCTCCATATCTATGGTGTTTTTCACTTTGTCCAGAATCATATTGCATTCCTGAATACAGCTATCCGGATCAGGGCTAACCAGTTTATCAAAATAAAAGTTCAGTTTTTGCTTTATTAAATTGACAGGCATGCGCACCAGGCCATCCTCACCAAGATCTACATGATCCCAGTAATGAGTTTTGTAGTAGCGGTAAGGGAATGAGCTGTCTTTGGTGCCATCGGATTTGAGCGGCAATTCTTCCGGAACATCCACATCCAACATAGCATAGAGGAAGCGTGAAAGCAAGTGTTCAGGATGGGCGGCTATAAAGTCTTTGTCGTAATTTTCTTTTTTCTCGAAAAGGCCTTTTTGCTTAGTTTCAAGGTCTTTCTTGGCTGTTTCATCACTGCTGTTTTTAATGAGCTCTTCCAGTTTTGCAATTTCGGTTCCAAGTTCCACGCGGCCATTTTGGTATGCGGCGAAAGCAGTGTTCTGGTCCGAACCTTCCACCTTCATAGTTCTGTAGTATTCGCGTTTCCAGTACTGTGTGTCGGTACTGATGGTGAAATCCTGGTCATCATCTACAATAAATTCAAAGAAGTCGGCTTTTTTAGGCATAACAAACAAGTACATACCCCGCTGCAACTTTTTAATGCCTGTGAAGTTGATGAGCCCTTTTTTGTCTACCACCGCTGTATCGCGCAAGTATTTGTTATCAAGATAATAATCGGCAATGTAGGCAGTATCACCGGGTTTCAGTCCACGGATTTTGAATCGCAAACTGTAGGTGCCGGGTTCCCTTCCATCCCAGTTTTTGGCATTGGTGAGTTTTGGATAAACTCCTATTGGGTTGATTTTTACAGGTGCAGTTCGCTGATAGGGTATGATTTGCGCCATAACTGCGGTGCTGCCTGCAAGTAGGGAAACAAGGGTTAATGTTCTTAGTATTGACATTGGGTTTGCAATTGAACAATTATTTTACAAATTTTGTTCCAAATCTACATAACTGCCGTGAAAGCTGATAAAAATGATTTTTTTGCTGATGTATATGCGGTTGTGCGCTTAATTCCATATGGCAGGGTAACATCCTACGGGGCGATTGCCCGTTATCTGGGCACCGGCCGCAGCAGCCGAATGGTGGGATGGGCTATGAACAACAGCCATGGGCAGGAAGTACCTGTGCCGGCGCACAGGGTTGTGAACAGGCTTGGCATGCTCACAGGCAAAGCCCATTTTGGTGGTGGGGATGTGATGCAGAAACTGCTTGAGTCGGAGGGTGTACAGATTGAAAACGATGTTGTAGCTGAATTTGAGAGGTTGTTCTGGGATCCGTCCCGCGAGATAAATCTTTAGCAACCTTTCCACCAAGGCTGTTTAGGATAGGGTGCTGTTATCATGATTTTTTCTGAAGTAACGGGATGGATAAATTCCAGAGAAAAGGCATGAAGGGCAATACTTCGGTCAGGCAGGGGTGTTCCGGCTCCGTATTTCACGTCGCCCAGAATGGGCATGCCTGTTTTGGCCAGTTGTGCGCGAATTTGATGAAAACGACCTGTTTCCAGGTGAATATTCAGCAGATAGCCGTTGGGAGCGTGTTTTATCAGTTCGTAATGCAGGATGGCCTCCTTGGCGCCGGCTTTCGGTTTTAAGTAGGTAAGTGCTCTGTGGGTTTTGCTGTCCTTGCCGAGGTAATGTACAAGGGTATCCGTATTTTGGGGTGGCAGGGTGCTAACCAGTGCTCGGTATGTTTTTTGGGTTGATTTATTGCGGAACTGTTCATTCATGCGTACAAGGGCTTTGGATGTGCGGGCCAGCAGTACCACACCGCTGACAGGTCTGTCAAGACGGTGAATAAGGCCCACAAAGGCTTTCCCTGGTTTGTTGTATTTAGTGGCAAGATAATCAGAAACCATATCCAGTAAGTGCGTATCACCGGTAATGTCGCCCTGTACTGCAAGCCCGGCCGGCTTGTTGACGGCAATAAGATGGTTGTCTTCAAAAAGTACCGAGATCTGCATGGGGCAAAGTTAGTGTTTTCAGGTAGTTTTCTTTTTTAACAGAAACGGTCTTGGAGTATGTCTGCCAATTGACCTTACACCCTTACTTTTGCAGTTCTTGAAACGCTTTCTTTCCCCTCACCGCGCCACGGTAATTCAAACGTTTACTCTCGCTATACCCATCATCATGGGTCAGTTAGGCATCGTGCTCATGGGGGTGGCAGATACCTTGATGGTGGGAAGACTTGGGAAGGATGTACTGGCAGCTGCAAACCAGGCCAACAGTATTTTCTTTATGGTTTCGAGTGTAACCTTCGGTGTGATGTTTGCCATCAGTTCCCGTGTCAGTATTCAATATGGTGAAGGTTTGCGGCAGGAGACTTTTACCACATACCGGGCCGGTCAGGTGGCTGCTATGTTGCTTTTTCTTTGTCAGTTTACCATACTGGAAATTATCATTCGTAATTTCGAATGGTTAGGTCAGGCGGAGAGTATTAACAGGCTTACCCCTGATTTTTTACGCATTATCAATTATTCAGCTTTACCTATGCTATTGTCTACTGCATCGAGGCAATACACAGATGGGCTGGGTCATACCAAAGTGGCCATGTCTATTACATTTGGCGGCCTTGGACTGAATGTGCTTTTAAATTACGGGCTTATTTATGGCAACATGGGATTACCGGAAATGGGTATGTTGGGCGCAGCCTGGGCTACCTTAATTGCGCGTGTGGGTATGGCCCTGTCGGGTATCTGGTATATCCGATATTCAGGCTTTTTGTCAGCCTATCGACCTGCAAGAATGCCCGCATGGAATGAAATAAAAATTCAACTTTCCGCACTTTGGAAGCTTGGGTTGCCTGTGGGTCTGCAGACGTTTGCCGAATGGGCTTGCTTCAGTATCTCAGGACTTATGGTGGGCTGGCTCGGAACAGCTCAGGTGGCGGCACACGCCGTAGCACTCAATGTAGCTTCTGTAGCCTATATGGTTGTAAGTGGTTTGGCTGTGGCAGGCAGCATCCTTGTTGGGAATGCATACGGCGAGAAAAACCGTGAAGCTATACGAAAAGTGGCCCACGCTACGTTCTTTATTGTGGTGGTTTTTCAGCTGGTGAATGCCTGTATTTTTGTGCTTTTCAACGAGCAAATTGCCGGTTGGTATGGGGTTGAAACTGAGGTTATGCCAGTCATACTTCCCTTATTCTTTCTGGCGGCTCTTTTCCAGCTGGCTGATGGTATACAGGCAGGTGCCATGAACCTGCTTCGGGGTATCACCGATGTAAAATGGTCATCTCTCATATCTGTAATTTCTTATTGGGTAATTTCGCTGCCGGCTTCTTATGTGCTCGGAATCATCCTTGATGGTAAAGTTTTTGGAATATGGACCGGATTTACACTTGGCCTTTTCATCGCCGCCGCTTTTGGTGTGTGGCGCTTTTATCATAGATTAAATCGCTTACAATGGGAATAAAACAAATAGTTTTTGGATGTTTAATATTGCTGGGTCTGGTCAATACGGCCAAGGCTCAGCGCAATAAAGACGAGCAAAATCTGCATGTGTATATAGCACCCAATCTTGGTTTTAGGCTTATGACCGACTGTAAAGTGCCTGAAAAATACTATGCCTCTGATATGGTTTTTCGTGACTCGCTTAACAAAGGCGACCGTCCCGGTCAAAACCTTAATTTCGGGGTGGCCTATACACGCAAAAAGAACGCACTGGAAGCTATATCAATGGGTTTGGCATATACTACAGTAGGTTTCAGACGCTCCATTACGCAGGTTCATTTGGGAGACACAATTCACCCAAAAATTGGAATCGTTGCAGGTTTGGTGGGCTCTGGTCATTTGCAGATTAATCAGGATTTTAGGTATCATTATTTGGAGTTCTCCTACCTGAAAACCAAGAGTGCCGAAGGTTATAGACACAATTTTAAGGAATTTGATCTGTGGTGGACTTATGGTCTTTCAGCCGGTGCGCTTGTTCGCGACAGGGTTATGGTAGAGACCCTGGGTTTCTCTCACAGTAACGGAGAATCGCGTATTTCAGTCAAAGATGATTATTTACAGGGTTTTCCGGCCAATATATGGATTAATTTGGGGTATAAGGCTGATTATATCATGTTCAAAAAAACTAATGCTTTTGTGCATACCCGACTTCGTATACCACTACTCCCATCGGCAACAGGGGCTCAAACCATATTCCTGCCGCAGTTGGGAATGGAGGCAGGTCTGATTTTTAAACTAAACGAGGAAAAGTAAGGAATTACATACGTTCTACCATAGAAATGCCCATCAATCGACATGCATTTTCGAGGGTATTGGCTGTGAATGCCGCAATCTGTAGCCTAGCTGCCCGTTTGGCTGCATCTGGTTCTTTCAGAAACGACAATTCATTGTAGAGTCTATTGAACGCTTTGGCCAGCTCAAGGCTATAATGGGCAATAATTGCAGGACTAAATTCTCGACATGCATTGTGAACCGCCTCCGGAAAACCGTACAGGCATTCCAGGGTCTCTTTTTCTGCCGTATGCCATGAAATTTCAGCTGCCGGGGATTGCCAGTCTGAGCCTGCCTGTTTCAGCATGCTTTGAATGCGCGCATACGTGTACAGCACAAAAGGTCCTGTATCGCCTTGAAAATCGATGCTCTCCTGTGGGTTGAACAGCATGCGTTTTTTGGGATCCACTTTCAGAATGAAGAATTTCAGTGCTGCCAGACCCAGTTTTTCGAACAGGGTATTCAGTTCGGTCTCTTCCATGCCTTCTGTTTTCCCCAGTTCCAACGTTTTTGCCTTGGCGGTTTCGTGCATTTCATCCAGCAGGTCGTCAGCATCCACCACGGTTCCTTCCCGACTTTTCATTTTTCCGCTGGGCAAATCCACCATGCCATAGCTGAGGTGATACATGCCTGGGGCGTAGCTGCGACCCAGTTTTTGCATGATGAGGAATAATACTTTGAAGTGATAATCCTGCTCATTGCCAACAACATAAATGCTCTTTTCTGCACCGAATTCCTTGAATTTTTGATCTGCAGTGCCAATATCTTGGGTGATGTAGACTGAAGTTCCGTCTTTGCGAAGCACAAGTTTATGGTCAAGTCCTTCCGCGGTGAGATCTATCCATACAGAACCGTCTTCCTTGCGGTAAAACACACCTTTCTCCAGTCCTTCGGTCACAATATCCTTACCCAGTGTATAGGTGTTGCTTTCGTAATAATACTTATCAAAATCTACTCCCAGGCGTTTGTAGGTGTGGTCAAATCCTTTGTAAACCCAGCCGTTCATGGTTTCCCATAGTTTAATCACCTCGGGATTTCCGGCTTCCCACTGCCTGAGCATTTCCTGGGTTTGCAACAGAATAGGTGCTGATTTTTCGGCCTCTTCCTTGTTCATGCCGCCATCAACCAGCGAATCTATTTCTGCTTTGTAGGCCTTGTCGAAAGCAACGTAATATTTTCCTACCAGGTGATCGCCTTTCATGCCGCTGCTTTCCGGCGTTTCACCGTTTCCAAAAAGTTGCCATGCGAGCATGCTTTTGCATATATGGATGCCTCTGTCGTTAATGAGATTGGCTTTGATAACCTCATAACCACCGGCCTTCATGATCTCGGCTATGCTGTATCCCAGCAGGTTGTTTCGGATGTGTCCCAGGTGAAGGGGTTTATTGGTGTTGGGCGAGGAGTATTCAACCATCACACGGCCTTCTGTATTGCTTTTCAGGCCGTACGATGCATTATTCCAATGCTGTTGCAAGAGCTGATGCCAAACATTGTTGCTGATGGTTATGTTCAGAAAGCCTTTGATAACGTTGTAGGCAACAACGGGATTGCCGATTTGGAGCAGTTTTTCTCCTATTTCAGTGGCGGTATCCTGTGGGTTTTTTTTGCTGATGCGGAGCAATGGAAATACCACAAAAGTGTAACTGCCTTCAAAATCCTTATTGGTTTTTTCCAGTTTTACCGCTAGCGGATTTTCTCCGTACAATTCGGTGATGGCATGGCCAATCTGCAGCGATAATTCCTGTTCAATATTCATTTTACCGCGAAAATACGCAAAATATCAGGCATGGTGATAAGCACTTCCTTTTTGAATGCTCATGGCGCGGTATAATTGTTCGCATAGCATAAGTCTTGCCAGGTGGTGGGGCAGGGTCATGTCGGACAAGCGGATACAATTATGGGTTTTCAAAAACTCAGGCATGAAACCGTACGATCCGCCAATTCCAATTATGAGGCGTCCGCGAAGTGTATCCAATTTACCTTGAATGAGATTTGAAAAAGCCTGACTGGTAAGGGTTTTGCCATTTTCATCACAGAGCATTACCACATCTTCCGGTTTGATGATTTTCTGCAGCGTCTCGGTCTCAACCTGCTTTTGTTTTTCCGGCTCTTTTACCCTCGCCGCAGGAAGTCTTTGCAGGGTTGTTTTCCATGGCCCTGTTAGTCGTTGCAGGTATTTTTCGCACAGTACATCGATAGCCTGATCCTTATGGTTTTCGATGGCAGCAATGAGAATGCTCAAGGCAATCAGTTATTGTTTAGGATCTCGAAGATTTTATCCAGCTTGGGGGTAAGGATAATTTCCGTGCGGCGGTTTTTGGCTCTGCCTTCTGCAGTGCCGTTATCTGAAATAGGATTAGTTTCTCCTCTGCCGCTGGCGGTAATGCGGGAAGCACTCATTTTGCCCTCTTCACTGAGAATACGCACAATGCTGGTGGCACGCAAAACACTTAGGTCCCAGTTGTCTTTAATTTTTTCCCCATTCATGGGCTTATTGTCGGTATGTCCTTCCACATTTACCGTTACATCCGGTTTTTTATTCAGCGCCCCTGCCAGTTCCAGTTCTTTGGTTTGCAGTATTTTGTTTTTTGTATCAAGCTCTGCGGCCAGTCGTTTCTTCTGTTCGTCAAGCCGATCACCCAAACCGCGAATATAATCCTGGTTTTCAGCGAGTTTTACCCTGCAGTTGCTTAACGAATCGTGCAGAAATCCAATGCGTCTGTCGAGTGCGGCAATATTACCATCCAGCTCGCTCACTCTGCCAAGATATTCAGCGCTTTGGGTCTCGCAATCCCCGATTTTTTTGTTTAATTTTTGCTCCAGTTCCTTTTTGGAATTCTCCAGTTCCTGGTACTTTTTCTTGGTAACACAGGCAGTCATCATTAATCCTGCCAGAAACAACCACGCATATTTCATCCTCACAAATGTAGAGGGCGCCCGGCCTGTCTCGCTTATGGCTTGTTCACACGTTCAATTCAGTGGACACGCCTACTGGTTTACGAAAACCTGCAGGTTTCCTTTGGTGAGAGACCTAATCAGCAATGCATCAGCCTGAATGCTGTAGTCTTTGATATCGAGTTCTTCCAGGCTGCCTTGTAAGCGCACCCCGTAATCCATTTTTTGGTTCAAAGATGCATGGATGGATTCTCGGGTAAGTTTCACCAGATCGGAAACATCAAACACCATCTGTTCTTCCAGTTTTTTGCGGATGGTTTCATCCAGCAGCCACTTGGCAGATTTTATCAGTACATTTTTGGTGGCAATATCGAATTCCACCTGTTTTAAAAGAAGCTTGGAAGTTTTTGCATCAAATTCAGGTACGCTCAGCAAATAAAAAACACCTTTATTGCTTCCTGTAAAACCTACCTCTACACCCAACTTGTCCTTGGCCGGAAAAAGTTTCAGGTAGGTAACCTTAATTTTCTTTCCGCCCATTTCAAAAACCTGATCTTTTATGGTGCTGTAAACCTGCTGAGAAAGGGTATCATAATTCAAGTAGAGATCGGTGTAAACCTCGAATCCTGAACTTTTTTTGTAGGTCGACAAATTGGGAAGTTCAGATGGCATTGCGGATATAGGTTTGGTGGCAATGATTGGAGCAGCTTTCAGGCCTACTGAAAAACTGAGCTGAGATCCGTTCATGTTGATTTCACCCAGACTGATTTCTTTGGGCTGGAATCGCAGGTATCCTACCATGTCAATTTTAATATCTTCCTGCAGTGCATCCCAAATGGGTTTAATGTAGGGCTTCAGGTTTTGTTTGGCAACTTCCGCATCAATCATTTCTGCAAATTTGCCCAACTGAGGTTTGAGCTGGCTATGGAGAATACTGTTGATATTGATGTTGGCAAAGGTTACTTCACAGGGATCAATGGTTTTAATATCTGTAAAGCGGGAAGAGGATTTTACCTGATAATTTGGCAGAATGCTGATGTCTGAAGATAGTTTTACTTTTACACGACGTAGTTTTTCATTCCAGCCACAGGAGAAGGGTATGGGTGGGTTTACACAGGTCTCAAATAAGCAGGCTGCGCAGTATTCTCCTTTAAAGCCGTAGGCCATATCCAGATTTAAGTTTACGGTTTTTCCCTTGCCTGAAATTTCAATGGGTTCGCGTTTTACTTTATAATCATAGCGGAGGCCCGAACAGGGTTTGTCGCTGCCTTTAAATTCTTTGTCGAATGCGTCATCGGCCATTTTGAACAAAGGTTTCATTTCAACGCTGATGGGAATATGAATGTTTGAAACGATAGGCGGAAGCTGCTTTGGCGCAAGGGTTTGGCTGGCATTTGCCGGAGCCTGTGGTTTAATGCCTCCACAGCCCTGAATAATCAGAAGCGAAGGGAGTAAGAAAAATGGTAAAAAAGATGATTTCCTAAACATGGAAAATAGCATTTAAAATGGCAGCACAAATTTAAGCATTTGTTTCTTTTTTGACCGTAGGATCCAGTTTCATAAGAGCCCAGGCTACCAGAAATGTAATGACAAAAGAATACAGTGCGTATACCAGGGCAGGTTTTTCCATGGCGGGAATTCCCAATTTGTCTCCCGCAATGAGCAGGGCCAGTGCTGTGTTGTGCAGGCCCACTTCAACGGCAATGGTTATGCGGTTTTTAAAGGATAGGCGCCCCAAAATCCCAACAAGATAGCCTGCAATCATGCTTGCAATATTCAATGCAATCATCCAGGCAGATAAATCGCGCAGATCATTTCCGCTCATCGCAGTGCCGCCTTTTTCACTGCCGGCCGTAAACTTAAATGCAAACACCATCAACAGCAATAACGGCAGAATAATATTGAGATACTTTTCAGTTTTTACAGCGTGCTTTCCAAACTGATGGCGTGTCAGCATCCCAAGCATGGCAGGCATTACCGTTACGATGAAAATATCAAACATTGTTTTCCAGAATGGTAGTTCAATCATTTTGCCTGAATGCATAAAATGTTGCAAAAAGAGATTTACCAAAAATGGAATGGTAAACAGTGAAAGCAGAGCATTGCACACGGTCAGGCTGATAGCCAGCGCAACATTGCCTTTTACATAATAACTTACCAGGTTGCTGGTAATGCCGCCCGGACAAACCGATAAAATCATAATACCTACCTGCATTTCTGCACCCAAACCGCTTTGTTTGGCAATAATCCATGCCAGGAATGGAAGCAGCAGCATCTGAGAGGCAAGGCCGATGCTCAGCGCTCTGGGTTGGTCAAACAGGTGTTTGAAGTCTTCCTTTGTGAGCGATAATCCCAACCCGAACATAATTAGGCCAAGGACTATGTTCAGTAATATATTTATATCAATGGGCATTTTTTAGGTAAGGAATTAACAGCGTAATAAAATGGTAAAAGAAATATAGT
>RGEC01000069.1 GCA_009918425.1 Bacteroidota bacterium | reverse complement strand
TGAGCAGCTACTACAATACCGATATTAATTTGTATGATGCGCGGGGAAAATTGCTGATTTCGAGCAATGATAAAATCTACGAGCAAGACATTTTGGGCAACCTGATGAATCCTCAGGCATACCGACAATTAAACAATGGCAGCTCAGGGTTTGTGGTAGATGAACAAATTGGCGATTTAACCTATATTTCTGCTTACTATACCATTCTTGACAATGACCTGAATATCAAGGGTTATCTGAATTTACCCTACTTTTCGAACAGAAAAGACCTTTACCGGGAAATATCCAATTATGCGGTTACCATCATCAATCTATTTGCCCTTGTTTTTGCATTAGCGGCTCTTGTGGCCTATATCATGGCACGTCGCATCACAGGGCCCCTAAATCTGATTAGACAGCAAATGGGGCTGGTTAAAATCGGTTTGCCCAATTCTCCTATCGAATGGCAGCACAATGATGAAATTGGCTTGCTAATATCCCAGTACAACAAAATGATATTGGAGCTTGAAGAGAGTACGGCAAGGCTAGCCGAAGGCGAAAGACAGGGTGCCTGGAAGGAAATGGCAAAGCAGGTGGCACATGAAATAAAAAATCCGCTTACTCCCATGAAGCTGAGCCTGCAACATTTGCAATATGCCATTCAGCGAAAAGATGCGCAGCTGGAAGAAAAAATCAAAAAAACTACCGAACTGCTCATTACCCAGATAGATTCGCTATCGGCCATGGCAGAAGAGTTTTCATCCTTTGCGAAAATGCCTGAACCCAAATTGGAAAAGACAGATCTGTCCATAGTTTTGGATTCGGTATTTCAGCTTTTCAGCAAAGAAGAAAATGTAACTTTTGATTATGTTGCATTGCCTGCAAAAACCTTTGTTATGGCGGATAAACACCAGCTGGGAAGAGTGTTTACCAATATTGTGAAAAATGCAGTACAGGCTATACCCGCAGACCGAAAAGGAGTGATAAAAATACACTCGCATACCGACAAAAAGCGTGTAATTATTTCTTTTGAAGACAATGGTACAGGGATTCCGGAAGCACTGCGCAAACAAATATTCAGCCCGAATTTCAGCACAAAAAACAGCGGAATGGGGCTTGGTCTTGCCATTAGCAAACGCATCGTGGAATTATTTGGCGGTGTGATAGATTTTCAGAGTGTTGAAACCCAAGGTACCACTTTTGTGGTCCAGCTTCCTCTTATGGAAACTGCCTGATGCGTGAGGTACACCCGGATCATATTGCGTTTTTTGCTGGTAGTTGCGCTTCTGTGTTTCAGCCATTATGCTTTTTCACAGCAAAGAACCAAAACCCTGACAAGCTCTGATACACTCGTTTTTCTGGATTCCGGTTATGTGGTGGCAAGTTCTGTTCGGGTTGTCTGCGGTGATTCTGTTCTTGTAGAGGGTTTGGATTATCGCTTAACCCAAAATCAACAATACATTGTGTTTAATACATCCTGGCAGCATAAATCCATGCAAATCGCATATTACGCTGTAAAGCCTTCCTTTTTCAGGCTCAGGCAGGTCTACCCCATGCGCACCGAGGTTAATCCCAGTGGCTTACAACTTGAATCTGCACCATCCGGATACACAAAGGAAGAAACCTCCGGACTCTTGACCGATGGTGTTTTAATGCGGGGATTGTCTTTCGGGAATGCACAGGATCTTGTGCTGAATTCTGCGCTCAATCTGCGTATGAACGGAAAAATCAACAACAACCTCAGTATTGAAGGCGCACTCACAGATCAGGAATATCCGTTTCAACCCGAAGGAACCAGCAGCAGTATTCAGGATTTCGACCGAATTTATGTAAAAGCACAAACAGCCAATACAACAGTAACCCTGGGAGACTATGCGTTCAACGGTCTAAATCAGGCATGGTTTTCCAAATTTGCCAAGAAAAACCGCGGAATTCAGTTGCAATGGCAAGACACAGTGAAAAATTGGCGCTTTACATCAGAAGGCAATGCCGCACTGGCACGTGGGCGTTTTTCCCGAAATGAACTGCAGGGTCAGGAAGGACTGCAGGGACCTTATCGTTTGTCGGGTGCCCGCAATGAGAATTTTATCATTGTGGTTTCCGGAACAGAAGTGGTTTATCTTGATGGGAAACGATTGGAGCGCGGCTATCAGTCCGATTATACCATAGACTACAACCTGGGTGAAATTACTTTTACACCCAAGCACCTCATTGCGCAGAACAGTCGTATTGTTGTTGAGTTTCAGTATACTGACCGCTTTTACACCCGCATGGTAGGTGCTACTCTTTTTTCTGCAGAAAAACAAAACTTTACTCTTTATGGATCCATGTTTCGGGAAGGCGATTTGCCCTTGCAACCCTTGCAGCAGGACCTGTCACTATTTGACAGTATACGCATGCTTGATGCACGACAAATTATGGAGCTTGCAGGAGATAATCCTTCTGCCGCTTCTATGAGTGGAGCTTTTAGGCAAACTACTTTTAATCCATCAGCACCCAATTATGTGAAAAAAGACAGTGCCGGTTTCACTTTCTACGCGTATAAATCATCTCCCGATAGCGGAGAAATTTACTACCGATTGTCTTTTACTTATGTAGGCCCTGGAAAAGGTAATTACAGGCTCTCTGCCACTACGGCAAATGGTAAAAGCTATCGATTTGTTCCTCCCTCAGGAACCTTGCCACAAGGTGAGTATGAGCCAATACAAGTATTGCATACACCCAATAAAAACAGCCTCAGCGAATGGGGTGTAATATGGAAATTAAAACCCGGGAATCAGCTAAAAATCAGCAATGCTTTTTCCCTGCAGGACAATAACCTTTTTTCACCGCTAAATGACACAGACAATAGGGGTAGGGCAATGGGATTGGAATGGAAACAAAATAACCATATTTGGAAATCCCGAAAAGATACTACACGGACCTGGCAGCTGCGCAATGATGTGAAGGCAGAATGGACATCTATGCACTTTACTGCGGTAGAACGGTTCAGGGATGTGGAATTTGGAAGATTGTGGAACAGACAGCTGTTTAATCCGGAAGGTGGCACAACACCGTCGGGCAGCAGATATATAACACATCGACTTTTATTAGGCAACAGGCACATCGAAACTGAAAACAGTTGGGGCATAAACCGGTTTGGCGATAACTTATCAAGGTTTACCCGCATGCGCGTGAAAGCTGAAAAAAATGGTTGGTTTGCCGAACCCGGTGCAGAAATTTCCAAAGCCGAACTCGGGTTACTGAACAATACATTTCATCAGTTGCGAATGCAGGCCGGATACCAACGACAGGTCTACAGTGCTGTTTTTGAAAAGTTACGAGAGGAAAGTACATTTAGCCATGACACAGCTTCCGGCAGTTATCTAACCAATTCATACCGCTTTGATGAAACCCGCATAAGGCTGAATGCCAGAAAAGGGAAATACAGCATCTCTTTAACCGGAGCCGGGCGTGTAAGTGCCTTGCCATTAAACAAAATTTTTATAAATGCCTCCCGATGGGAGTCTGCCGGCAGTGATTTGCTCATCAACGGTAGAAAATCTGCTTTTTTGAAAGCAGGTTGGCAGTATCGGTCCATGCACCTGCTCGATAGTGCATTTGCAGGACAATTTGCCACTGAAAAGAATACCTCAGGCCGCCTGGAATGGTCATTTCCTGCGCTAACCAAAAATCTGTCCGGGAATATCTTTTACCAAACCCTTTCCGCACGCGAGCAACAGCGACAGTTTGCCTATTTTGAAGTGCCAGCCGGACAAGGATATTACACCTGGATAGATTTTAATGAAAACAAGGTTCAAGAGGTGAGTGAATTTGTGGAAACACCCTTTCGAGATCAGGCGCGTTTTGTCAGGCTGCTGCTGCCTACCGGGGCTTTCCTACGTGCGCAATCAGTCGAGTGGAACGGTAATCTGAATTATCGCCTGAAAAACAAGAAGGAAACCGTATTTTTCAGCGACCGACTGGGTTGGAATTACCTGGGTCGAAATACATCTTCTGCTTTTCTTAACAGATTTCTACCTTTTTCCGATAACCTGCAATCTGATGACATTATAGCAGCCAATGCTATGCTGAGAAATCAGGCAGAAATTGAGGGCTCCAAGTGGTCCGTGCAATACACAACATTGTTAAGGGGAAATAAAAATTTCTTTGGTCAGGGCCCCGAACTAAGAAATGTTCAGACCCATACACTTTTTCATCGGCGTGATATTGGCAGTGCCTGGCAATTGAGGCTAACCACCGACAGAAAACTGCACAAAAACCAATCGGCTGTGCAGCCGGCCAACAATTTTACCTACAGCGGTATATCTGCCGAGCCCCAGGTTTTGTGGCAATTAAATACCCGCATGCGTATTGCCTTATCAGGTAAAAAAGAGTGGACCGATTCTATTGGCATAAAGAGGTTATCAGAACGAAACGAAATTTCAGGTAACATTACCCGCAGCATTGGAAACTCCGGCATGCTGGAATTGCGGTTTACGCGCATTGATTTTGTATATAATGCTGAACCCAATACAGCGCTCGCTTTTGATGTGATGCAGGGTTACACACCCGGGAAGAACTATCGGTTTAATGCTGAAGTTCGCATGTCAGCTGCCAACAATGTGCAAATTCTTCTTAACTACGAGGCTCGAAAAACGGGCAGCGTGGGCATCATACATATTGGAAGGGCAGAGGCCCGCTACTTATTCTGATGATCTAGAAATGCAAGATTTCTCTTGATTTTGTCAAAACCGGCGCGGGTTATGGCAGATTGGCCAAACTGTTTGTTAAAAGTAGCTTCATCCATATTTTCCCAAGTCTGATTTTCCCAGTTTATCCATTCTGCGGCGTCAAAACGTGGTTCTGTATGGGCCACAGAAAAATGGTTCCACGGACAAACATCCTGGCATACATCGCAACCGAAAATATAGTTTTCCATGTGCGGCTGAAATGCTTCCGGGATATCGTTTTTTCTTTCAATAGTAAGATAGGAAATGCACCTGGATGCATCAATTACGCCATCTTCCACAATAGCCTGCGTTGGACAGGCGTCAATACAGGCCGTGCAGGTGCCGCAATGGCTTGTTGAGGGTTGATCGGGTTCCGCATGCAGGTTGCAGATAACAGTAGCAATGAAGAAAAAGGAACCCACACCTTTTCTCAACAGCAGGCTGTTTTTGCCTGTCCAGCCTAGCCCCGACAGTGCAGCCCATTGCCTTTCCATTACCGGAGCGCTGTCTACAAAAATTCTGCCTTCAATGGGGCCTGTTTCCGTTTGAAGTTCCGCCATAAGATCGTACAGTTTGTCTTTAATCACGCGGTGATAGTCTTCGCCGTAGGCGTATTTTGCAACCTGTGGGGAATCAGGGTTTTGACTAACGGCAGGATAGTAGTTGTATAAAAAGCAGATAACACTTTTGGCACCGGGTACAAGCAGGGTGGGATCAAGACGTTTTTCGAAGTGGTTTTCCATGTATTGCATGGTGCCATGATAACCCTTGTCCAGCCAGTTTTTCAGGCGATTTTCTTCTTCGTCAAGCTTGCGTGCAGCAGCCACCCCTACAGCCAGGAAACCATATTTTTCAGAGAGTTTCTGAAGCCGGGTTTTCAGTGCCTGCCCTTGCAACATGCAGTTATTTTTTCAGTTTATCCGCAAACAGCTTGCGGAATTTGGCCGCTTTTTCACCCACCACAGCCACGCAGTAAGGCTGGTCGGGGTTATTGGTGTAGTAATCCTGATGGTATTCTTCAGCAGGATAATAGCATTCCAGCGGCACAATTTCCGTAACAATGGGATCTTCCCACAATTTGGCCTCTACAGCGGCATCTCTGCTTTTCAGGGCAATGTCTTTTTGCGCATCATTGCGGTAGTATATTCCGCTTCTGTATTGGGTACCAATATCATTGCCCTGCCTGTTTAAGGTTGTGGGATCGTGAATCTTCCAGAAAACGGTTAGAATTTCTGCATAGTTGGTTTTTTCGGTGTCGAACACCAGTTGTGTTACTTCTGCATGGCCTGTAAGTCCTGAGCAAACTTCTTTGTACGTTGGATTTTTAATCTTTCCGTTGGCATAGCCGCATTCAATGCTGATAATGCCTTCCATTTGTCGGTAAACGGCATCCAGGCACCAAAAACAGCCGCCGGCCAGTATTGCAGTATCGGTATTCATATTTACTTGTTTATTTGAATTATTTTTCGTATATTCTTTTTGTGTTCTTTTCCCTGCGCAGCCTGCAAGTATTAATACAAGCAGGTTAAATCCAATCCAAAATTTTTTAACGTGCATGCAATTTTGTATTTAGGTATGCAACTCCCGTGCCCAAAATGGCACCTGCCAGAACGTCGGTAGGGAAGTGTTTGCCTGCTTTAATGCGCAATATCCCCGTTCCAATACTTAAAGCGGTCAACCCCATAGTAATTGCGGGTTTTCTGTCTTGAACAGACAAGGTTCTGTCATGAAAATAATGGCTTGCGGCCATGCAGGCAGTTAACGATGTATGGCCGCTGAAAAAACTGTACGCATCATCTTTTTTATGGGGAGCAAAGCCTGCTTCATTGCTGTAAGGTCGGGCTCTTAGGGCAAGTATTTTCGCAGTTTGGGTGATATTCCAGGTCATCCACATGTTTTGCATTAACAGTAAGCCGGCTGTATTTCTTTCGGTAGATTGTTTTTGTGATATTCCATACAGTGTAATCAACCCTGTCGTGGCAAAGGCGATGTCGGAGGTGCGAGCGTATGCAGGATTAAAACGCAGTGGTGCCAAACGATCAATACCCCTGATTTTCCAGTAATGTATTTTGGTCAATGATACTTTTTCTTCAAGTTTAAAGTTAATAAAACTATGAAGCGTCAACCCTCCGAAGATGGCAGCTTCTTTAGTCTTATTGAGGTTTAATGAGGCTTGAGAAGTCACAGGCAAGGAATGTAGAATCAGTCCAAATAACGTAAAGAGAGGCAATACAGACATGATTCTTGAGGCTCGGAGTCGAAATGTGGAGAAAGTGGGCATCAAAGCATCAACAAATAAAGGTAATTTTGTGGCTCCGAAATTAGCGGATAAAACCCATGAATAATCAGGAAATCATTTCTCACATTAAATCATCAGCAGCGGCTGTGTATGAAAACCTTTCTACCGAAGAACTGGTAAAAAAAGCCCTGGAACGCAATGAAGGCAAGCTCACCAATACCGGCGCCCTGGCGGCAGATACCGGCGAATTTACCGGCCGTAGCCCCAAAGATAAATTTACCGTAAAAGATGCAAACACAGCAGATGTGCTTTGGTGGGGAACCGTAAATCAGCCTTTTGAAAGTGAAAAATTTGATAAGCTACTCAATAAGGTAGTTAACCACCTGGGCGGAAAAGATATTTTTGTTCGTCACGCTCATGCATGCGCCGATCCTAAGTATCGTCTGCACATTCGTGTGGTAACTGAGAGTGCTTACCAGAATCTTTTTGCCAAACACCTTTTCCTTCGTCCAACGGCTGAGGAAATTGCCACGGCACCCACAGAGTGGCTGATTCTCGCTGCTCCGTCTTTCCGGGCTAATCCTGCTGAGGATGGCACCCGACAGCATAATTTTACCATTGTGAATATGTCACGCAAAATCATCCTAATTGGAGGTTCCGGCTACACAGGCGAAATCAAAAAAGGGATTTTTGGCGTGCTGAATTATGTTTTGCCCCATGAACATGGTGTTTTAAGCATGCACTGCAGTGCCAATATTGGCGCCAAAGGAGATACAGCAGTTTTCTTTGGATTGAGCGGAACCGGAAAAACTACGCTGAGTGCCGACCCCAACCGAAAACTAATCGGTGATGATGAACATGGCTGGTCAGATAACAATGTATTCAACTTTGAGGGCGGTTGTTATGCCAAATGCGTGAATCTGACCGAAGAAAAAGAACCCCAGATATGGAATGCCATAAAGCCCGGAGCGCTGGTAGAGAATGTACGTTTCTTTGAAGGCACCAATACACCCAACTACGATGATATTTCTGTTACCGAAAACACCCGTGTTGCATATCCCATTGATTACATAGACAACATTGCCGTTCCCAGCGTGGGTGATGCGCCACAGAATATTTTCTTCCTTACTGCCGATGCGTTTGGGGTACTGCCTCCTATTAGCAAGCTCACACCCGGACAGGCCATGTATCAGTTCATCAGCGGATATACGCTGGAAGGTCAGCTGGAGGGTGTGGCTTTTGAAAACCATCCTGTGTTTGGCTTTGCAATGCCCACAAATTGCCCGAATGTACCCGCAGATCTGCTGAATCCCCGCAATACCTGGGAAGATAAAGGCGCTTACGACAAACAATGCGAAAAACTGGCTGAATTGTTCAATAGCAACTTTGCAAAATTTGCCGATGGTGCCGGTGATGAAATCAAAGCGGCGGCTCCCAAAATGAGCGGAACCGCATAATTTATACCGGATTGAATGTTGAAATGGCGCTTTCGGGCGCCATTTTTCATGAACAAAAGTCAGCCGTCCTTATCTTTGCAACCGTTTATGCGCAGCAGCTTAGAGATTAAACAGCAATTTCTCAATTTTTTGGCATCCAAAGGCCATAGGGTAGTGCCTTCAGCACCCATTGTAGTGAAAGGCGATCCTACCTTAATGTTCACCAACGCCGGAATGAACCAGTTCAAAGATTTTTTTCTGGGTAATGCAGTGGCGACAGAGAAACGTGTGGCCAACAGTCAGAAATGTTTGCGTGTGAGCGGTAAACACAACGATCTGGAAGAGGTGGGACACGATCATTACCACCACACCATGTTTGAAATGCTGGGCAACTGGAGTTTTGGCGATTATTTCAAAACCGATGCCATTGACTGGGCCTGGGAATTGCTTACCGAAGTTTATCAACTGCCCAAAGACCGCCTGTATGTTACCGTTTTTGAAGGCGATGCCGGCAGCAATATTGCTTTTGATCAGGATGCATTTGATACCTGGAAGCAGTTCTTGCCTGCAGACCGAATCATCAACGGAAATAAAAAAGATAATTTCTGGGAAATGGGCGATACCGGTCCCTGCGGTCCCTGCAGCGAAATTCATTTCGATATGCGCAGTGATGCTGAACGTGAACAGGTTTCAGGAGCCACATTGGTAAATACCGGCGATCCGGAAGTGATTGAAATATGGAACCTGGTTTTCATGGAATTCAACCGCAAGGCAGACGGAAGCCTGGAAAAACTACCCGCACAGCATGTGGATACCGGCATGGGCTTTGAACGACTTACCCGCGTTATTCAAGGTAAAAAGAGCAATTACGATACCGATATTTTCAGTTTTATCATTGATGAAACATCTGCTGTTGCCGGAATAAAGTACGGCGCTGCGGAAGCTTCCGACATTGCTTTCCGGGTAATTGCTGACCATATCAGGGCCGTTTCTTTGTGTATTGCAGACGGACAGCTGCCTTCCAATACCGGAGCAGGGTATGTGGTGCGTCGTATACTGCGCAGGGCTGTGCGCTACGGCTACAGCTATTTGAATCTGTCTGAACCATTTTTATACAGGCTCATTCCTTCGCTGGCTGCCTATTTTTCGGCTTCATTCCCTGAACTGAAGGCGCAGCAGGACTTTGTTAGCCGCGTTATAAAAGAGGAAGAAGCCTCATTCTTCCGCACACTCAGTACCGGACATTGTATGATACTTACGGTTTTCCGTTGGATTTAACAGAACTGATTGCCCGCGAACGCGGACTAAATACAGACGTTGAGGGTTTTCAGGCAGAATTGAACAAACAAAAGGAGCGTAGCCGCGCCGACGCCAGCAAGGAAACCGGCGACTGGCAGCTGCTGATGAACGATGCTGAAGAAAAGTTTGTGGGCTATGATGCGCTGGAAACACATACACAAATCAGCCGTTACAGAACCGTTAAAATGAAAGGGAAAGACCAGTACCAGCTGGTGCTAAACGTAACACCTTTTTATGCGGAGAGTGGTGGTCAGGTTGGCGATTCAGGGGTGTTGAAAGGCTCTAAGGGCGATGTTATCAACGTGCTGGATACACAAAAAGAAAACAAACTGCATATTCTTATTTGCGACAAATTGCCTCAGCATACGGATGATACATTTGTGGCTACCGTTAACGGAGGTCGTCGTTCCGCCATCAACAATAATCATAGTGCAACACACCTTATGCATGCTGCACTGAGGGAAGTG
>RGEC01000068.1 GCA_009918425.1 Bacteroidota bacterium | reverse complement strand
CCCAACGCAGAACAGTTCGAAAAAGCCATGTCGCAACTCCCCGTAACTGAACTGGGAGACTTTTAAATGAAATCCATAAAAACATTCATATTTCTTCTGTTTACATGCTTTTCAGGGGCAGTAAGCGGTCAGCTTCAAAATGCTTTTCCGGGCAAAAAAACACGGATTCTTTTTCTGCTGGATGCCAGCGGATCTATGGTTGCAGAAATGGGTAAAACCAACCGCTGGGCGGTAAGCGTTACCCTTATTAGTCGAATGGTTGACAGTCTCCGTTTTGTTGAAAATTGCGAGGTCGGATTGCGTGTTTTCGGCCATGGGAAACCCATTACCATGCGCGATTGTTACGATACCAAGCTGGAAGTACCATTTGCCCCCAATAACCACAAATCATTTATCACAAAACTAAGGCAGGTAAAACCCCTGGGATTTACCTCTATTACACAGAGTTTGCTGGCTACGGCCAAAGATTTTCCGGCTGATAAAAATTCAAGAAATGTAATAATTCTTATTACCGATGGTATTGAAGAATGTCCGGGAGATCCCTGTGCGGTGAGTCAGGAATTACAGCGCAAGGGAATTGTTTTACAGCCATTTATCATAGGACTGGGAACGGATGGAGAAAAATTTAAGCAAACTTACTCCTGCGCCGGACGATACTTCAATGCTCAGACTGAAGATGAGTTTAAAAAAATCATTGGTGTTATTGTAAGCCAGACATTAAACAATACTTCGGTTCAGTTTAATTTGCTTGATAACCAAAACCAGCCAAGGGAAACGGATGTGCCTATCACTGTTTATGATGCAACCAGCGGACAGGTATTGGAGAATGTGGTTCATACCATGAACGGGAAGGGAATTCCGGATACACTCTACCTGGATCCTATGCACAAATTCGATATTGTGGTGCATACTTTGCCCAATGTGGTAAAGCGAAATGTGGAACTTCAGCCCGGAAGACACAATGTGATTCCTTTTGAAACACCCATGGGCAGTCTTGCGCTAAAGGTGGGAGGCGTTACCAAATACGGGCGTTTGCAGGCAATAGTTAGACAAAACGGTAAAATGGAAACGCTTTTTGCCCAGGATTTTCAGACAACAAAAAAGTACCTTACGGGTAAATACGATCTGGAATTGCTGACACTGCCCCGTATGTTTATACCGGGCGTTGAACTGATGCAAAACAAGACCTACACGGTAGAAATCCCTGCACCGGGTCAGTTGCAGTTAACCTTAGGCCGTGATGTAATCGCATCCATTTTTGTAATGAAGGAGAACAAGATGGAATGGGTAACCGATATTGATGGTACCCGTACTTCCCAGTTTGTTACCATGCAACCCGGTGAATATAAAGCCGTATACCGCGCCAAGAGCGAAACAAGAACACTTTACAGCAAAACCACAGACTTTAAAATAACCACAGGCACTAATACCGTATTGACTTTGTAATTCATGAAAAAATTTGAAATAACCGCACAGAAAGACACCCGCAGCGGGTTTGGCGCAGGACTTCTTGAGGCCGCAAGGCTAGATGAACGCGTTGTTGGCCTTTGTGCCGACCTAACCGGATCGCTTATGATGGATGCCTTTCAGAAAGAATTTCCACACCGCTTTTTTCAGGCGGGCATTGCAGAAGCCAATATGATGGGCCTGGCGGCCGGTCTGGCAACCGGTGGCAAAATTCCATTTACAGGCACCTTTGCCAATTTTAGTACGGGCCGCGTTTATGATCAGATAAGGCAAAGCATTGCCTACAGCGATAAAAATGTAAAAATATGTGCCAGCCATGCAGGTCTGACACTGGGTGAAGATGGCGCTACACATCAGATTTTGGAGGATTTAGGTCTGATGAAAATGCTGCCCGGTATGACAGTAATTAATCCCTGCGATTATAACCAGACCAAGGCTGCTACCATGGCCATAGCCAAACATCATGGTCCGGTTTATCTGCGTTTTGGCAGACCGAAATGGCCTGTTTTTACTCCGGAAAATCAGGTGTTTGAAATAGGCAAGGCCCTCATGCTAAACGAGGGAACCGATGTGAGCATTTTTGCCACCGGCCATTTGGTATGGAAAGCCATTCAGGCTGGTGAAGCGCTGGCAGAAAAAGGTATTAATGCCGAGATTATCAATATTCACACAATCAAGCCGCTGGATGCAGAGGCTGTGCTGAACAGTGTGCGTAAAACACGTTGTGTGGTTACCGCAGAAGAACACCAAATCAACGGTGGACTTGGAGATAGCATTGCCCAGTTACTGGCCAGAAACCTGCCCCTTCCGGTAGAGATGGTAGCGGTGATGGACAGTTTTGGTGAAAGCGGAAAGCCAGAGGAATTGCTAACCAAATATCATCTCGATACGGCTGATGTGGTGGCAGCTGCCGAAAGGGCCATTGCCAGAAAAGGATAATCGTATTAGCATTCAAATAACCCTACAAATTTCAAATCAAATATTGAAATTATAAGGTTAAAAATTTATTGGGTAATGCTTTAACTTTCTTTTTAATACGGCTTATCAAATTAATTTAAGCTAAAGAAAAGAATATCAGCACAATAAGTATTAATTATTCTCCGCAAAAAATGCGGTGATTGGATTTTTGATTTGTTTTGGTTTTGTTGGTTTCGTAAACAGCACCTATGCGCTGTACCTTTGCAATTGTAAATTGAATACCAGAGATATTCTCCGGCATTTTGGGCATACAGCCCCGATGCAGGAACTGGAAGCCGCTCTGGCTATAGCCGGAGATCATATTTACCTGGAGGGCGTGAGTATCATGCCCGACAGGGAACAGGCAGGTTACATTCAGTCGGATCTGGAGCATCTGCTTCCCGGTGAAAACATCCTTTTTCTTCCCGACAGTTGCCTGAAACCTTACAAGCTGGGAACCGAACATGCCATTTCGGCTCAGGAACGCATTGAAACCATTACCGCATTGCGCAAGAATAATCGTCGCATTGTGGTTACCTATACAGCGGCTATAGCTGAAATGGCCGTGGAGCAGCAAGTGCTTGCTCAAAACACCTTTGATATCGCCCGCAAACAGGAGTTGAACCTCGATTTTTTGATGGACTTCCTTCAGGAGAATGGTTTTGAGCGTGTTGATTTTGTGTTTGAGCCGGGTACCTTCAGTATTCGCGGGGGTATTGTGGATCTGTTTTCATTTGCGCACGAACACCCGTTTCGCATAGAGCTTGATGGGGATGAGATTGAGAGTATTCGCAGCTTTGATGTGAACACGCAATTGTCTCTGAAAGAAATGGATCATTTCAGTCTGGTGCCCAATGTTCATGATTCCAGGTTTGAGGAGTGCCGTACCCCGGTGTTTGATTATCTGGCTTCGAATACGTTGGTTTTTGGAGCAGAATTGCCCCTGCAGATTGAAAACCTGGGCAAAGGATGGGAGAAGGCCCTGCAGGATCATGCAACAGCCACCGATTCCGGCGCCGACAATATCCCGCCTCATCCCAAAGATCGTTTGCTTACCCCAGGACAGATGGGCCGCATTCTGGAATCCTATAGCGTGCTGCATTATCTCGGAAACCCAACAGCGAAAAGCCGTAGAATTGGTTTTTTACAGCATCCGCAGCCCATATTTAAACGCAATTTTGACCTTCTGATTGACTGGCTCAGAGAAAACAAGAAGCAAGGAATAGAGAGCTTGCTATTCAGTGAAAACAACCGACAGGTTGAGCGATTACAGACCATTCTCACTGACTTGCAGGCACAGGTTGAGTTTACACCGGTTTATGCAGGGCTTAGCCAGGGTTTTGTAGATGCGGATGCAAAAATGGCTTTTATTACAGAGCATCAGCTGTTTGATAAATATTACCGGCCAAAGTCCAGGGAGCGATACAGCGCTTCTACATCCCTTACGCTACGCGAATTGCGCAGCCTTAAGCCGGGGGATTTCGTTACCCACATGGATCATGGCATTGGGCGGTTTGCAGGCCTGGAAAAAATGGAGATGAACGGTGTAATGCAGGAGGTGGTAAGGCTGGTGTATCGCGATAATGATTTGGGATATTGCCCGCGAATTGATAAGTCTGTATGCACGCCGCAAGGCCCAGAAAGGATATGCGTTTGCGCCCGACAATTACCTGCAGCTGGAGCTGGAAGCGGGATTTTTCTATGAAGACACACCCGATCAGGCAAAATCTACCGAAGATGTAAAACGCGATATGGAAAGCGAGCAGCCCATGGATCGTCTGGTATGCGGTGATGTAGGTTTCGGAAAAACCGAAGTGAGCATGCGTGCGGCTTTCAAAGCGGTGTGCGACAGCAAACAGGTTGCAGTGCTGGTGCCCACCACCATTCTGGCCCAGCAGCATTACAGAACCTTCCGCAAACGCTTTGCCGGATTTCCCGTGAATGTGGAATACCTAAACCGGTTTAAAAGCGCCAAAGAACAGACAGCAACATTGGCTAAAGTCAAGGATGGAAAAGTGGACGTGCTCATCGGAACCCACCGTCTGTTGGGAAAAGATGTGGCGTTCAAGGATCTGGGGCTGATGATCATAGATGAAGAGCAGAAATTTGGTGTGGCTGCCAAGGAAAAGCTCAAGGAGCTGAAAGTGAATGTGGATACGCTCACACTCACGGCCACACCCATCCCACGAACGCTGCACTTTTCACTGATGGGCGCCAGGGATTTGAGTGTGATCAATACGGCGCCACCCAACCGTCAGCCCGTGCATACCGAGCTGCACGGTTTCAACCGCGAAATCATTGCAGAAGCGGTAAACCATGAACTGGGGCGTGGCGGACAGGTTTTTTTCATTCACAGCCGGGTTAAAGATATTCATGATATCGCCGCCATGATTGAGGATGTGTCGCCGGGTGCCCGCGTGTGTGTGGCGCACGGACAAATGGAGGGTGCCGCGCTGGAGGATTCCATGATACGCTTTATTGAGGGAGAATATGATGTGCTGGTGGCAACTTCTATCATCGAAAGCGGACTGGATATTGCCAATGCAAACACTATTATTATTAACAATGCCCACATGTTCGGTCTCAGCGATTTGCACCAGATGCGGGGCAGGGTAGGACGCAGCAATGTAAAGGCTTTCTGCTACTTGCTTTCACCGCCGCTGAGTGTGCTGAGCGATGATGCCAGAAAACGCCTCCGTACCATAGAAGAATACACCGATCTCGGCAGCGGTTTTCAGGTGGCTATGCGCGATCTTGACATTCGCGGTGCCGGCAACCTGCTGGGTGCCGAGCAAAGTGGTTTTATTTCGGAAATGGGATTTGAGATGTACCACAAAATACTGGATGAAGCGGTACGCGAACTAAAACACGAAGAATTTGCCGGATTGTATGAAGATGAAAATGATGAAGACATCAGCAGCCGCGATTGCCAGGTAGAGGCCGACTTTGAAATGCTCATACCAAGCCATTACGTGACCCAGGTGGCAGAAAGGCTGGCCCTGTATAGTGAATTGTCGTCTATAGAAACAGAAATGCAGCTGAAGGCGTTTGCAGAGCAATTGCGCGATCGTTTTGGCAAGTTACCGGATGCTGTTTTGGCATTATTGGATACAGTGCGTTTGAAATGGGCGGGAAAGCAGATAGGGCTTGAGAAAATTACGCTCAATGACGGCAGAATGCGTTTGTATTTCCCCGGTGATGAAAATGCGGCTGTTTACCACAGCGATGCCTTTGTGAAAATGATGGGCAATATTGCCACGCAGCCGGGCAAATTCAGCCTGAAACAAACCGACAAAGCCCTGATTGTGAATGTGAGTGGCGTGCAGAACGTGTTTGAGGCTTTGTATGTGCTGGAACAGTTGTCAATCAAATAAAAGGTATTAAAATACTGGGATTAACTCCCCATCTTATTTCTGTAAATATTCAGGTTGTTTATACTGATTTCTATCAGCAACCTCAACCACAGTCCTCATAAGCCATTCGGCGGTGCAATCGCAGCTTTGCATTCCCGGAGGTTTACCATGCATTTTACCCAAGCACAACTACACAAAAACGATTTTCACCTGCACCGAGAATGGCTGCGGACTTCACCCCATGGCGCGTATGCCTCATCATCGCTCAGCAATTGCCACAGCCGCAAATACCATGGTATACTGGTGCTGCCCGACAAACATGAGCAAATGCAGGTTATGCTGTCCTCGCTGGATGAAACGCTATTGGCTTATGAAGATAAATTTGAACTGGCCACACATCGTTACCCTGATGCCATTCATCCTGTTGGATATCAATATCTTGAATCAGTTGATGTGGACGAAGCCATAAGCTGGACCTACCGAGTGGATCAGGTGAAGTTTAAGAAAACCCTAGTGCTTTCTCCCGCAGAAAACCGCCTTTGGGTGAAATATGAATTGCTGGAAACGAATATCCCTGAGGTACACCTGGGTATTCATCCGCTTATGGCATTCAGAGATATACACCACATACGGCGCATGGAACCTGACTTTATGGGTAAAACCGAAATGCAAAAGCTGGTAATCTGCACCGAAATTGACCATACACAAATGAAACTGTATTGCCAGGTTTCGGGTAAGCAGGAATTCATACACCATGCCCATTTCTATTATCACATGCAATTTGCCCATGAGCAGGAGCGGGGTTATGCCTACGAAGAAGATCTGTATTGCCCCGGCTATTTTAAAGTGCCATTGTTGCCCGGAAAGCCGGTAATTTTTTCGGCAGGCACAAAGTCCATACCGGCCGAAAAAATGCTTACCCGATATAAAGCCGACAGCAAAGGGCTGAAGGAACTTGACGATAATGAGGCCATGCTGAAGCATGCGGCATCGCAGTTTATCAGAACGGTGCGAGGCGGTAAAGAAATTCAGGCGGGTTACCACTGGTTTGGCCGCTGGGGGCGCGATACCTGTATAGCCTTACCGGGGTTAACCCTGGCTACCCATAACCCACAGTTATTTAAGGAAATTATTAGCACCATCCTCAAAGATCTTAAATATGGTTTGTTACCCAATGTGGGCAAGAAAAACGAAGCATCCTATAATTCGGCAGACGCTGCCTTGTGGTGCGTATGGGCCATACAGCAATATGCCATCTACACGCAGGATGCCGGAAAAGTATGGAAAACCTATGGTGAAGCGCTGAAAAAAATTCTTAATTATCATGCCAAAGGCACGCTGAATGGCATCCATGCTATGAGCAACGGTTTGCTCAGTGCTTCTGAAACGGGTAAGGCCCTTACCTGGATGGATGCCATTGTGGATGGATATCCGGTTACGCCCCGTTCAGGTATGGCAGTAGATATAAACGCCTTGTGGTACAATGCAGTTTGTTTTTGTCTGGAAGCTGCCCGCTGTGCGGGTGATACTGTCTTTATTGAAGCATGGACCAGGTGGCCTACTCTTATTGAAAGCAGTTTTGAGGATGTTTTCTGGGATGAGGAACGCGGATATCTGGCCGACAGTTTTTTTAATGGCGTAGCAGATACTGCTTTACGGCCCAACCAGATTTTTGCGGTTTCACTGCCATATTCTCCCCTGAAAAAATCGGTAAAAAAGGCCGTGGTAGAGGTTGTAGGCAGGGAATTGCTTACCCCGCGAGGCTTGCGCACCCTCGAACAACGGGATCCGAATTACAAGGGCGTGTATGCCGGAAATGTTCGCACCAGGGATCTGGCGTATCACCAGGGAACAGTGTGGCCATGGCTTTTGGGTCATTACGCACAGGCGTATTGCGCCACCCATGAAAAGCGCGCTTTACCTGTTTTGCAGAAAATATGGGATGATTTACAACCGGCTTTAACAGAATACTGCATTGGTACAATAGCAGAAATATACGACGGCGATCCACCCTTTGAGCCCAAAGGTGCTGTGTCACAGGCCTGGAGTGTGGCAGAAGTTTTAAGGATCAGGCAACTGCTGGATAACCTGAAAACAGAAAATTCTACTGTGAAATCTGCGGGTCGGCAAACCCTTCGTGCAACCGCAACAGCTTTGTAATGCGGGTGCTTATGTTTGGCTGGGAGTTCCCGCCTCATATTTCAGGGGGACTTGGAACAGCCTGCTACGGGCTAACCAAGGGTCTGATGGAGCATGGGGCAGAGATTTTATTTGTATTACCCCGGTTGTTTGGAGGTGAAAACGCCGGAAAAATGCATCTGCTGGGCGCCGCTGAAGCGCAATTGCCCGAAGAGTTTACGCGGTTTATAGAGCGAGGAAGTATGAAATTGCTGCAGGTGAATACCGCCATACTGCCTTATGCCACGGAGGAGACTTACATCCAGGGTTTTCAAGACGCATACACAGAAACGCAGAAAAACGGACATTCAACAGTAGTACATGGGCTTACAGGTCTTTATGGCAGTGGATTAATGGAGGAAGTATACCGTTATGCATCGATGGCACCCGACATAGCGAAAATGCATAAGTTCGATGTTGTTCACGCCCATGATTGGCTTACGTTTCCAGCCGGAATGGCGGCGTCGGCATTTGCTGGTAAACCCTTTGTGGCGCACATTCACGCCACTGAATATGACCGTTCGGGAGATAACCCAAACCGGGAAGTGAAAAAAATTGAAAAATTGGGTATGGAAACTGCAGATCGAGTTATTGCGGTTAGTGAATATACGAAAAAAACAGCAATAAAACAATACCATATCGCCGAAAACAAAGTAGATGTTGTGCATAATGGCGTTTTGCCGGCAGCTGATAACTCAGTAATGCAGGGTAAAAAACATTTTCCTGTGGTGGTGTTTCTGGGCCGGGTAACCTTTCAAAAGGGCCCCGAATACTTTCTGCAGGCAGCTGCTAAAGTGCTTAGGAAAAATCCCGATGTGCGTTTTGTGTTGGCAGGCCATGGCGATAAACTATTGCAAATGATTACGCTTGCGGCACAACTCCGTCTTTCCTCAAGGGTCAGTTTTACCGGATTTATTCAGGGTGAGGATATTTCCCGGTTGTTTGGCCACGCCGATGTGTATGTGATGCCTTCAGTTTCAGAACCATTCGGGATTTCGGCGCTGGAAGCCGCCAGAGCAGGCGTTCCGGTCATTATATCAAGACAAACCGGTGTTGCCGAAGTGCTGAATAGCGCCATGAAAACTGAATTTTGGGACACTGAGGCTATGGCTGATGCCATTTTGGCTTTACTAAATCACAGTACACTGAACCGATGGATGAGCAGAAACGGACAACAGCAGGCGCGTCTGCAAACCTGGAATAAAGCGGCTTCCCGGGTGCTAAAAACCTATTCACAATTGCAGCTATGATAACCAAACGCTATATATGCCTGTATTTTCAGGTTCATCAGCCCTACCGGCTGGGCAGGTTCCGCTATTTTGATATTGGTAGACAGGGCGGATATTTTGATGAGGAGAAGAACCTAAGTATTCTTGAGAAAGTTAGCCAAAAGTGTTACCTGCCGGCAACACGCTTATTGCAGGAACTTACAGAAAATTATCCTGACAGGTTTAAGTGTTCATTTTCATTTTCAGGCATGGTGCTCGAGCAGATGATGCAATCACAGCCTGATGTGCTGACCGAGTTTCAAAAATTGGTAAAAAAGTCAGAAGTGGAGGTGCTGGCTGAAACCTATGGCCATTCATTGAGTGCACTTGCCAGTCAGAAAGAATTCAACCTGCAGGTGAAACAGCATGGTGCTTTGGTCGAATCGCTTTTTTCCCGTTCCCCAAAAGTACTGCGCAATACAGAATTAATTTATTCTGATCTGATTGGGCAATATGCCTCAGCACTCGGATTTACGGGTGTTTTGGCCGAAGGCGCCGATCGTATTCTGGGATGGAAAAGCCCCAACTATTTGTATGCTGCCAAAAGTGCGCCCAATTTGGGCTTGTTGTTGAAAAACTACCGCCTTAGCGATGACATTGCCTTTCGTTTTTCTCAACCCGATTGGAACGAGGGCCCACTGACCGCAGAAAAATTTGTGCACTGGCTGAATGCCATACCCGAAGATGAGCCGCTTGTGAATTTGTTTATGGATTATGAAACATTTGGGGAGCACCAGTGGGAAGAGTCCGGTATCTTCGATTTTCTAAGGGCGTTGCCCAATGCGGTGTTTCGCCACTCCAATTTTGAATTTATCACACCATCAGAAGTGTTCGATCGGTTAACCCCTGTAGATCAGATCAGCATGCCTGAGCCCGTTTCATGGGCTGATGAAGCAAGAGATTTGAGTGCCTGGTTA
>RGEC01000067.1 GCA_009918425.1 Bacteroidota bacterium | reverse complement strand
TTTACGATACGGTTACCCACAGTGTAAATACCGGGCTTCTTGGTATCGCGAACCTGTACGGTACGGGTTTTAGTGGCAGTGTTACCCTGAGCATCACTTACAGTATAGGTAAGGGTATAATCACCCACTTTTGAGGTATTAACTGAACCAGTGATAATGATTGCTGTGGTCAGGTTACCGTCTACGGCATCAGTTGCAATAGCACCAGCTTCATTGTAAGTACCACACTGTTCTACAGTTTCAACTGCATTTCCATTCAAAGTAAGAGTGGGAGCAGTTCTGTCAAGTACCACATACACAGTACGACGCTTGGGAACAGCACTATTACCGGAAGCATCAGTCAAAGTAAAGTCGATGCTGTAAATACCAGGGATGGTACAATCCAAGTCAGAGTTCATAATTACTTTAGAAGTCATGTCACCTTCAGTGGCATCACTTGCAGAATAGGTTGTTTTAGCAACCTCAGCCCAGCAACCATTGGCTGTACCGGTGCGCTCAACATATAAAGTGTCTTTTCCTACTAAAGAAATAACAGGAGCAGAACCGTCATTTGCCAGGGTGATTCCGTAATCCTCAAACTCACCCACGGTATTAACACCGCAAGGAGTGTTGGAGAAGTTACCATAGCTGCTGGCTACACGGAGACGTGTATTGCCTTCGAAACTGGCACTCTTGTTAGGAACAGTGAAGGTGGTGGTTGCAGAAAGACCGCTGATCATACCGGTGCTCATAACTTCTTCGCCGGCGTCATTGAAGTCACCATCTACGTTAAAGTCAATCCATGCCTTGTAGTTCAGGCTGTTGCTGTTGGTCAAACGGGCTACATCCAGAGTGTAAGAAGCACCGAAGGTCAAGGTAGCCTTCTGGGTCGCAGAGAAATCTGAGTAAGCAGTAACACCACTTGTGCTCAGGTTATTTATCAAGGTAGTAGAACCTTTAGAAAGCGTTACACTGTTAATTCCAATATCTGAGCTGATAAGGTCAGCCAAAGGAATACAGTAGTTAAGGGCACAAACGTATTTATTCTTAATTACTTTCTTTTCAGTTGAACCTGCAGGATTTTCAGCAGCATTCCAGCCTTTCAGCGTGAATGTGTAGCATCCGCCTTGGTCAAAACGCAGAGATAATTTCTTGCTTGTACCAACGAGTGAACCTGACATTACAGTGTAAGTAGTCGGGAAAATATTCCACTCAAAGTTGGTAGCATAGTCAGAAGTGATGGTAAAATCAACTGTATTTCCTGCATTAGGACGAACATTGCTGGCAGTGAAGTCCAGAAGGCCAGGTTTAGAAGGAGTAACAATGCTTATGGTATTGCAGAAAGTATCGGCACCGTTACATGTGGCTGCAGACAAACAAACTTTATATGTTCCGTCAGCGGGGAAAACACGGGTAAAGGTTTCTGATACTGATTCAGGATTGCCATCTACGCTCCACTCCCAAATAGGAGCTCCCTGTACATTGGAAGATGTATTGTTAAATACTACCTGTGTACCTACAGCGGCTGGGTTGTACTGCGTGCTCCAGGATGCCTTTGGTTTGATAGGAGGTGCCAAATCAGAATCCCAAGTTGCGATGAAACCTGAATCCTGGCCTGAAGCATTTGATTCAAAGGTAATATACATAGCACCGCTCTTGGCTGTGAAAGTAGAAGTACGATAAGTAGCCTGGTTAGTGCTGTTGATACCGGCTGCGGGAGTCAGTTCCTTGGTGGGATCAGCCTGACCTGCGTCATAGATGCGCAGCTTATCGTTGGCGTCAGCTAACTTAATTTGCTTGAATTTCAAACGAATTTCTTTGGCACCGCAAGGGAGAATTTTAAAGTAATCAATACTTGTTTTACGGTTAGCGGCGTAGTTGGCGCCGGGACCGGCGTGATCGTAAAGTGTACCTTTTTTGTTTTCTCCAAGGGTAGTAATACCAATGTAGAATTCAGAAGGTGGTGTACATTCAACATATTTGCTTTTGCATGATTTAGTGGAAGCTCCGATGCTGTTTTCTGCAGTCAGACAGAAATCCCACTTACCCAGTTCATCCAGGAAGAATGAAGGGTTTTGAACAGTGCTGGTATAAACAGCACCTGAGGGAGCTTTTGCTTCCCAGCTCCATTTGAAGGCACCATTGGTAGAAAGATCAAGCAGATCAGCGTTATAATAGATTTCAACCTGATTGGCCTTGGCTATGAAGTCAGCCACAGGAACATTCACAGGGCGAACAATGGTAACCGATTTGGAAATCGAATCTTTAAGACCACAATAACTTACCAACATTTTCACATCAAAAGTGGCGGGCGGAGTTGGCGGAGCCCATTTTGCACGACCTACCGTACCGGTGGTACTAACAGGTGTTACATTCGGACCTGAGTATGTCCAGGTATATGAATAAGCTGAATTGGGGTTGGCGGCATTAAACTTGATTGTAGTATTTTCATAGTTAGGACCGGTAGGAACAATAAAGTTAGCTACAGGAGGTGCTCCCACTTTAAGGTTCACAGCTACGTCAATAATGTTTCCATAAGTACTTTGCGTACCGCAACCCATGCTGGTGTTAACCGTGCTGTAGAAATAGAATCCACGGAAACGCATGGTACTGGCACCGGTAGCCGACCAACAAGGCAGCTTCAAGGTAGCCTTGGTAGGCGTAGTGTTGATAGCTGACCAGGGACCGCTTGAAGGGCTGGCAATACACTCGGCAGCAGTGAAACTGTTGTTTCTGTCGTAATCCAACCAGATACCAACACGTGTGAGGTAACCCCAACCGTAAGCATCTACCGAACCGGTAATTTCCAGGGTAAGATCCTGACCGGCAGTAATGTCAATGGGTGTGGATGGATTTACCAGTACGTTGCTGGTGGCAGCAGTGGTTGAACAGGCCAATCCAGAATAACTGGCAAGCGTCCCTCCATTGTCACTGATTTTGATTTCGACGATGTTTCCACCGTAGTTGTGTCCACAACCCCAGGAGTTAGAAGCAGAGCAAATTTGCCCCCTTGAACTTCCCGGCATCATGGCCAGAAAGCCAATGCCCATAAGGCCTAGCGCTCTGGTGATTTTGGTAATTGTTAACTTCATAGTATGAATATTTAATTGTAGTTGTTGCAATAATAGTTAAAAAAATGACGCAACACCCCTAAAAGGTTGCATAAATTTTAAAAAAATGTTTCTGCTTATGACAGAAATATGACTTTTCTGTATTGTTACCTACATCACTACGGGATTAACAACACCTGCCCAACCTTTATTTCCGCGCTTCTCAGTTGATTTTTATCCTGCAGCTCCGACACCGATACTGAATATCGCCTTGAGATTTGGTAAAGTGTTTCACCCGCCGAAACTGTATGTGTATGAATTTCTTTTTGTTGGGTTCTTTCTTTGAGGGCACTGATGCGCAACTCCTGTCCCACCCTGATTCTTGCGTCAAGCAGCCGGTTCCATTTCAAAACAGAATCAACAGATATTTTATATAAACGGGATATACTGTAAACCGTTTCTCCTGAAAGAACTGTATGGTATGACAATTCTCCTTTAAAATCTCCCTCAGCACGCATCAGGTCAGTTGTTTCACTTGCTCTTGCTGTTCTTTGAATAGACTGTCCGGACAAAAAAGTATCTCGACCTGCAGAAGCTTCATCATTGAATTCGCTACTTTTCACATTGCTGCCGGCAAGAACCTGCCGCGACTCAGCAACATTTGACATTTGAATGCCCGAATCTTTTCCGGTCAATGCCTGTGTCTTTTTTGCAGCCTCCGAAGACGCAGCAGAATCTTTCTTTCTTTTCTCGCGCAAATAAATTACCTCTCCCGACTTCAGTGGCTGAGATGACATGATGTCGTTAAATTTTTCGAGGTGTTTCAGCTTCACTGCATGTTGCTGACTGATATCCCTGAGTGTTTCACCTTCTTTTACCAGATGAAAATCCTCATCTGCCTTACGCTTCTTGGGTTTTAGATAGATAATTTCACCCGGCTTTAACTCCTCACCGCGCTTCAGGTCGTTGTATTTATAAATTTGCCACACCCCCATATCATACAACTTTGCAATTTCTTCCGGATTCTGGCTTTTTGATACAATCACTGCAGGCAAACCATGTAATTTAATCAATCGCCCTGCGGCGGTATCAGGCGTTTCGTAATCATCACCGAGTACAGTCATACTGTCATACATAGATAGACGGAATCTTTCCACTACACCTATTATAATATTCCCATAGGAAGGATTTGTTGCGTATCCTGCCTGCCGCAAACCATGTGCCCAGGCCCTGTAGTCGGTTGCGGGTAGTGTGAATAGAAAATTATATCGGGAAGATCCTTTCAGAAATAGGCTGTGATCCCTGTAACTCTCCATGGCATTAACATATCCTCTGAAGCATTCATCCTGGGCATCGTCATCAGCAAGACAAAAACTACCTGACCAGTTTTTATGACACTTTATCCCAAAATGGTTGTTACAATCTTTGGCCAGTTTGCTGTTTCCGCTTGCACTCTCCAAAATACCTTGAGCCAGTGTAACAGATGCCGGTATGCCGTAAACTTTCATTTCCTGCATGGCAGCATACTTAAACTCCTCTATATATTGCTGGGTACTCAACTTTTGCGCAGAAAGAGAGCCGCATAGTATGAATGACAAAAGTAAAATACGGTTATACATGACGAAAAAACACCTACCTACCAAAAGTAAATAACGAAAGAAAAATCAATTGTATTCTTTATTCACAAAAGTGCATAACTGCATTGATCAAAACACCAGTCCATATCCCCAAAAAGCGGACTTTTGCCTTTATACAGCATACTCCGTATATGATTAACGCCATTAATTTCGTTATTTTGCCATAGATTCCATGAAATTCAAAACATTTTTCCCTCTACTAATATCTTTAATTGCCCTTCCTGTTTCCGGGCAAATGAAAAAACCCACTGCCAAGAGCATGACTTTTTCGGCAACCAGGGCTAAGGTTGGTGATATTATTGAAATTACGATAAGCCTCTCGCCCGCAGCCGGAATGCACATCTACAGCGAAAAATCTACCTGTTCTGAAGATGTCGGCTATACACGTGCTTCCGTAACTTTTAAAGGTGACCATTTCGTATCCGTAGGTAAATGTGTAGGTGTGGGAGATATCATGAAAACAGATGAACTTGCAGAATTGGATAAAATCGACTGCAAGACCGGAGTGTTTCCGGGAAAAGCAGTTTTCAAGCAAAAAATAAAGATTACTGGCAGTATTCAAAATATTGCTTGTTCTTTTAGCGGACAAATGTGCGATGAAAGCCAGTGCGTAAAAATAGAAGAGACCCTGGAAGCTTCCAATCCGGTTGTTGTGGAAGGCACTCCTGCAGAAGATCCCGCCCCAACCGAGACCGTTGATACTGCTGCAAAACCAAATACCGAAGGAGATTCGGCAAAGTCTGTCGGAGCAGCAAGCAAACCATCCTATAAAGCAGGTAATGGAAACTGCACCGAGCTAAAATATACCGGAAACGTAGGCAATGCCAAAAGCGAAACCGCCAACAAAGGGCTGGGACTGGTTTTCTGGCTGGCTTTTACTTCGGGGTTGCTGGCACTGCTCACTCCCTGCGTATTTCCGATGATTCCCATGACAGTAGCGTTTTTTCTTAAAAATGAAGACCGTAAAAAGTCCATACGCGATGGCATTGTGTTTGCCACTGCCATTATACTAATATATGTTATCATTGGCACGCTGGTAAGTAAGCTGGTTGGACCGGATGCGGCAAACTGGCTCAGCACCCACTGGATTCCTAATGTATTTTTCTTCGTTATTTTTATAGTATTCGCTGCCAGTTTTTTTGGCGCTTTCGAATTGGTGTTGCCGGCCTCATGGGTAAATGCCATTGACAGAAAAGCCGATAAAGGCGGCATAGCCGGACCTGTTTTCATGGCCCTCACCATCGCACTGGTTTCCTTTTCCTGTACAGGTCCTATCGTGGGCACTGTTTTGGTGGAAAGTGCCAAAGGCGGGCTCAGCACACCCATCGTAGCCATGTTGGGTTTTTCTCTGGCTTTTGCATTGCCTTTCGGTTTGCTGGTAATATTCCCAAGCTACATGAAAAGCCTGCCTAAAAGTGGCGGTTGGCTAAACAGCGTAAAAGTAGTGCTTGGTTTTATTGAGCTGGCTTTTGCCCTGAAATTTCTCAGCACCGCTGACCAAACATACCACTGGGGTCTGCTTGACAGAGAAATTTACCTCGCCCTCTGGATTGTTATTTTCTCGCTGATGGCCATTTACCTGATGGGGAAAATAAAGTTTTCGCACGACAGCGAAGTGTCGAACTGGTCGGTAACACGGCTTATGTTGGTGATAACAACTTGGTCCTTTGTAGTATACCTCATTCCCGGTATGTGGGGTGCGCCATTAAAGTTTCTGGCCGGCTATCTGCCTCCTATGCATACTCAGGATTTTAGGCTGGGTGAGACAACTGAAGAAGCTGCCGGAAATACCGAAAGCTGTCAGACCCCAAAATATGCAGGCGAATTGCATATCCCTCATGGCATTCAGGGCTATTTTGATTACGAGGAAGCGCTTACATGTGCCCTGGCTCAGAAGAAACCCCTATTCATTGACTTTACCGGCCACGGCTGTGTAAACTGCAGAAAAATGGAAGAAAAAGTCTGGAGCAATCCTGAAGTGTTGAAAATATTGAAAAACGATTACGTGGTTGTTTCCCTGTATGTAGATGACAAGAAAATTAAGTTGTCGGAAAAGGAACAGTTTAAAGGTAAGTTTTCCGGAAATTTGATCAAAACACTGGGTGAAAAAAATGCTGAAATTCAGGCTTGTTATTTTAACAGCAATAGCCAGCCACTATATGTTTTGATGACTGGCAATCAGGATCTGCTGCAGCATCCTGGCAGTGCTGAAACCTTTGATTACAATCCGGAAAAGTTTAAGGAATTCTTACAAAACGGACTGAATGAATTTAAGAAAATTCAACCATGAGTACAGACAGAATAAAACAACATTTTACTGAAGCTGCAGATATACTGCATTTATTCATGGCTGATGATCAGAATATTCAGCAAATAGAAAACGCTGCGAAACTCATGGCTGATTGTATAATAAATGGCGGTAAAATCATCAGTTGTGGTAACGGAGGCAGCCATTGTGATGCAATGCACTTTGCCGAAGAACTCAGCGGGCGCTATCGCGGAAACCGCAAAGCCCTGCCTGCAATAGCTATCAGCGACCCCAGCCACATAAGCTGTGTTGGGAATGATTACGGCTATGAATTCATATTCAGCAGGTATGTTGAGGCACTTGGCAAACCCGGCGATATTTTACTGGGCATTAGCAGCAGCGGTAACAGTAAAAACGTAATACGGGCCATGTTAACCGCAAAAGATATGGGTATGAATACCATAGGCCTTACCGGTAAAGATGGGGGTGACATGGCGTCGCTATGTGATATTGAAATAAGGGCACCTAAAGCAGAATTTGCAGACCGTGCACAGGAGATTCATATCAAGGTTATACATGCCCTTATTGACAGCATCGAACAAATGGTTTTGAAGTAAATCTTGTTTTGTGCAGGTAAAATGATATTTTCGCCTGTATGGACATACGATTCCGATTAACCATTCTCAGTTTTCTTCAATTTTTTGTCTGGGGAGCCTGGCTTATTACCATAGGCACCTATTTTTTTGGCAATAAACTTGGCTCCAATGAGCAATTTGGCGCCATATTTTCCACGCTGGCCATTTCTTCGCTCATCATGCCGACTATTACAGGCATCATTGCCGATCGATGGTTGAATGCAGAAAGGCTATATGGATTACTTCAAATTGCCTACGGAGCACTGCTTTGGATGGTACCGGAAATGAAAACTGCCGATGATTTATACTGGTTGATCCTGGCGGCTATGTTCTGCTACATGCCCACCATTTCATTGTCTAATTCCATTTCTTACACGTTACTTTCAAATAGCGGCCATGATGTAATTAAAATTTTCCCTCCTATCAGGGTATGGGGCACCATTGGATTCATAGTTGCCATGTGGGTCACAAATCTTACAGGAAGCAAGGCCAATGCACAACAGTTTCTGATTGCCGGGAGTGTGGCTATTGGGCTAGGACTATATGCATTTACACTTCCTGCCTGCAAACCCGCTAATTTGAAAACCGGTAACAACAATCTTTTCTCCCAATTGGGCCTGGATGCATTTAAATTATTTGCAAGGTACAGAATGGCTTTGTTTTTCATTTTCTCAATGTTTCTTGGGGCAGCCTTGCAATTAACCAATATGTATGGCGATACCTTTCTGGATGATTTTAAAAACAACCCGCTTTACGGCCCTGAGTCCTTTGTTGTAAAGTACTCTACCATTATTATGTCTATTTCTCAGGTATCGGAAACCGTTTTTATACTAACGATTCCTTTCTTCCTGAAACGTTTTGGCATTAAAAAAGTAATGCTGTTTGCAATGCTGGCCTGGGTACTGCGATTTGGATTATTTGCCTATGGAAATCCCGCAGAAAGCCTATGGATGATAATTCTTAGCTGTGTTATTTACGGAATGGCCTTCGATTTCTTCAATATTTCAGGCTCCTTATTTATTGAAACAAATACTGATTCCGGAATCCGATCAAGTGCTCAAGGTTTGTTTATGATGATGACAAACGGCATTGGCGCCTTTCTAGGTAGTAAAACCAGTGGCTGGGCTATTGACACATTTTACATGCATGGGCAGGAAAAAAACTGGCATGGCATCTGGTTGTGTTTCTCAATGTATGCATTGATAATTGCCATATTTTTTATGCTTTTGTTCAAAGATGATCCTAGAAAAGATAATTCCATCAGCATTCATCATTAACGGCTCTTATCAAAACCGGCATAGGGATCTTCCCTGCTATCAGAATCGTTAAACCAGGAGGGTTTAATATCTCCGGTGAATACACGATAACTATTTCTTAGGATGAATGCGGTAATTACCCCTGATGTAAGCCCTGCAAGATGCCCCTCCCATGAAATCTTCTCCTGCCACGGGAAAACACCCCAAATCATACTCCCGTAATACATTAACAACATAAAAGACAGAAGTCTTAATCGTCGGTTACCGGCCATAATACCGGCAGATATGAGAAAACCGAATAATCCATAAATAACGCCACTGCTGCCAATATGAAGAGAGCCATGTTTGCCCATAAACCAAAGTAGCGTGCCTGAGCCAACCCATATGAAAAAAAGGATATACTTAGACAAATGCCTGAAATGTATAAATATCAAAAACAAACACAAAAACAACTGCAAGGTATTACCCCATAAGTGATTTGCATCCCCATGTGCCAGTGGCATTAGAACAATTCCCTGCAGGTGATGTGTATCACCCGGAATGAGTCCAAATACAAAGGTGAATTCATTATGATTTTGAATAAACACGAAAGCCAATACTGGCAAAAGAGCTAACAGCAGGGCTATAAGAAAAGGTCTTAGTAAAACTTGCACAATTTAAATATCAATAGAACCGTTAATCCATTCCGGATCCAGTGATGCATTCCATTTTTTATAGAAATCAATTGCAGGCTGATTCCAGTCTAAAACCTGCCACGCAAGCCGTTTATAACCTTCACGCTTGGCCATTTCAATACAGTTTTCAAACAATGCCTTACCAATACCATAACGCCTGTATTGCTCTTGTACATAGAGGTCTTCAAGATACAGAACGGGTCCCTTCCAGGTACTGTATCGAATATAACAAAGTGAAAATCCTATAATAGAACCGTCTTTCCATTCGGCTACCTCTGCGGTAAACAAGGGCGAAGTGCTTCCAAAACCATCATTCAGCAATTTCTCCGGTGTGTTAATTACTTCATGTGGAGCCTTTTCATAAAGGGCAAGTTCTTTAATCAAACTGAAAATAGCCGAGGTGTCTGCCGATGTAGCAGACCTAATGATAAACAAGGAATCGGACATGCTTAGCGTACTACCAGGCGCAATATTTTGGACTTATCTCCGCCAAAAACCTGAACGAAATAAACTCCTTTGTCTAATTTAAGTTCAGCAATATCTACACGCACTTTGGCGCCGGCAAATTCAGTTTTTTTGATAGGAGCGGTATAGATAACTTCTCCAAGCACATTGGAAATGGAGAAACGTGCATTGGGATAGTCTGATTCTGAAAAGCCCAGATTGATATGAAACCATGTACCGGTAACAGGATTTGGATTTAACGTGAAGCCCGGGCCGGGTTCTGAACCAAGATCAAATGGTATAGGTTCGGCAGACAATGACAGTGTCTTAACAGAGCCTCCCAGAACCAACAGTAACAATAGAAGTAGTTTTCTAACCATATTGTCTTACGCAAATATACAAAAAAAAGGCACTTTTGCAAGTGCCCTTAAATTTTTGACTAAGAAAATAATAATTT
>RGEC01000066.1 GCA_009918425.1 Bacteroidota bacterium | reverse complement strand
CTATATCATCCTTCGGAGTTGGAATATTAAATAGATGAGCAAGTAAATTCAATGATGTAAAACTTTTCCGATCGCCGAATTTCCATAATTCCAAAGTATCAAGGTGTTGTACTTCCCAGGGCTTTTTTCCCTGAATATCCAAGAGTTTGGGCAACGCTATCCCATGCACCATCATTCTTCTGGCCAAATATGGAAAATCAAATTCTTTACCGTTATGGGCACACAGCAAATATTGAGGTCCGTTAAAACTTCGATTCAGCAAATTAGCGAATTCCTGTAAAAGCGTTTTTTCATCATCAGCGCAATAGGATTTAACACGAAACTGCAGGCCATCCTTACCCCTTCTCAAAAAACCTACACCAATACAAATAATTTTACCAAATTCAGCATAGATGCTGGCCTGATCGTAAATTTCAGACTCTGATTGCTGATCTTTTATCAGATTTTTAGCTTTTCGTTTCCACAAATCCTGCCACTCAGGACTCAAATCATCAAAATTTTTGTGGGCTGAAACCGTCTCAATATCAATGAAAATAATATTCTCGAGCAATATATGCTTAATATTTAGGCCATCCATGAGAATAACAAATATACGATATTATTCTTAAATAAACAAATTATTTGCGAAAAACATACCGCTCAAGATAGAATGTTCCAAAAGGCAGCAGTGATAATAAAACTGACAAGAATCCTTTGAACAGGGTGATATCTTTTTTTATTTCCATCCATAACAGAAAAATACAAAACCAAACAAACAGAAAACCATGCAGCAATCCAAAAACAGAAACAGCCGTTGGCCAGCTAAAAATGTATTTCAGCGGCATAGCCACACCCAACAAAAGTAAATAACTGATACCCTCCCAATGACCTATTTGAATAAGACGTTTTTTACGAAGTTCAGTCGGTGTATTTTCCATAAATGCAAAAGTAAAGGAATCGGCACTATGCACAATTGCGGATAACTTAATGGTTGCTATTTAGCTTGAATTACTGAAATTCGCCATGCATGTCTGAAGAGTCAGAGATTAAAACCAAAAGGCGTCGGCCAAGTGCCGTTCCGGGAGTCAGCAGCATGGCACTGGTCATGTTTATGTTAGGTCTGCTATCCCTTACCTATCTTGGTTTTCAGGGTATAAGCAAAAGTCTTGTGGAAAGCAGCAGTCTGGATATTTATTTTAAAGATTCCTGCACAGAAGCTCAGGTAAAAGCGCTTGAAAGCGAGCTCAAAAAAGAAAAATGGTTTAAATCTTCTCGATTTGTAAGCCGTGAAGAAGGAATGAAAGAAATGGCAGCAGGCAATGACAGTGCTTTTATGCAATATGTAGAAATGAATGCATTACCCCTGAGTCTGGAGCTATTTTTTAAGGCAGAATTTGCTACAGCTGCAGAACTCGAGAAGGTTTCAGCAGAACTTAAAAAATTGCCGATTACTGAGAGCGTTGTATATCAAAAAAACCTACTTGAATCGGTTAACAGCAATATAGCTAAAATACAACTCACGCTATTGGGGCTAACGCTGGTCTTCATAATTATTGCCATCGGGCTTATCCATAATTCTACTCGCTTAAACATATTTGCCAATCGGTTCATCATCAAAAGCATGCAGTTGGTAGGTGCAACACATGGCTTTATAATCCGGCCTATTATCGGGAAATTTATAGTTTACACATTCATTGCATTTCCAATATCGCTGCTGATGTTGTTTGGAGCTTTCAGAGGTGTCCACTACATATGGAGCGGATTTGGTTCTATTGACGAAATCACCGGATTTATAGAGCCTGTTCAAGCAGTAATTTGTCTGGCCGGAACCCTGCTGTGCGGAATTTTAATTTCTGCGGGTAGTGCATGGTTCAGCACCCGTAAGTATCTTCGCAGTAAAATTGAAAATCTATACTAATGAGCAACAATGAAAATAATAATCCTTTGTTGAAAAAGGGCAACAATAACAATCAATCTCAAATGGTTTTCGGAACGATGAATTACATATTGTTGGGAGCATCATTGCTTATTCTGGTCATTGGTTTCTACCTGATGAGCGGAACTACCAACATATATAACAGTACCAAAATCACCTTGGCACCAATTGTAGTTATGGTAGGTTTTGCCTTGGGAATTGTTTCTATTTTCTACAAGGGAAAATCAAACGAAGGTGAATGACCTGGGCCGAAAACCTAATTTTAGCCCTAATTGAGGGAATTACTGAGTATTTACCGGTAAGTAGCACCGGTCACCTGATGATGACAGGTGAGATTATGAAGCTCGATGCTGCAAAAATTGACACTTATATTATAACCATACAGTTTGGAGCCATTCTGGCTGTTATTGCCGCCTACCCAAAAAGGTTTTTTGCATTCCGTGATTTTAATTTCTATCTGAAATTATTTGCAGGATTTATTCCTGCAGCTGTGTTGGGCCTTATGTTTGACGATTTTTTAGAAACTTTACTCCAAACACCGGCTATTGTTGGATTTACGCTCATACTTATTGGCATTTTCCTTTTGTTTATGGAAAAATTATTGCCTGAAGGCGACAAGAATGTAGACCAGATAACCTATGGGGACGCTTTTAAAATTGGTCTTGTTCAGAGTTTTGCTATGGTGCCGGGCGTAAGCCGCAGTGCTGCATCAATTGCTGGTGCACTGGGTTGTAAACTCAGCCGGGTTGCTGCAACAGAATTCAGTTTTTTTCTGGCCGTTCCCACACTTACTGCCGCCGGACTATATAAGCTTATGAAAAACTGGCACAACCTGTCAGCCTCTCAACTGCAGGATATCGGCTTTGGCAATATATTCAGTTTTGTCACAGCACTCATTGCCATTCGTTTTTTTATACAACTGGTTAAAACGAAAGGTTTCGCCTGGTTTGGCTACTATCGCATAGCTGCCGGTGTGGCATTTCTGTTGTATCTTTACGTGTAATTTACATGCTAACCGCCATTAACAGGATTTTTTTGGGCATCTCATTAACTGCTGTTTTACTGCTGGTGGCGTCAATGAAACAGCCGGCAAAGACCTATTCTGTAAAGCTTGGTCGTTTAAAATACAACGGTGGTGGCGATTGGTACAGTTCAAAAACAGCGCTGTCAAATCTGGCCAAATTTTGTAATACCCGATTAGGTATGAGTGTTGATCCTAATGAAAGCATTGTAGATGTTGGAGGTCCAGATTTGTACAACCATCCCTACATATTCATGACCGGACACGGCAATGTGGTATTTAGCGATGCAGAAGCCGCAAACCTAAGAAGGTACCTTGAAAGTGGTGGTTTTCTGCACATCTGCGATAATTACGGTATGGATAAATTTGTGAGATCGCAAATGAAAAAGGTTTTCCCCGAACTGGAATTTACTGAATTGCCTCATCAGCATGCCATATACACATCTCCTTTTATATTTTCACAAGGATTGCCCAAAGTGCATCAACATGATGGCAAACCACCCCAGGGATTTGGTTTAATTTATAAAGGCCGTTTGGTTTGTTTTTACGATTACGAATGTGATTTGGGCAATGGCTGGGAAGATGCAGAAGTTCACAATGATCCTGAACCCATACGGCAGCAGGCTCTTCAGATGGGAGCAAATATTCTTCAATATGTTTTTAAAAACTAATGGGAGAAGCCACTAAAAAGATAGCCTTTCTTATAAATCCGGCATCCGGCAGCGCAGCGGTGAGAAAAAAAGGTTTGGAAATGGCGAAAGCGGTGAAAAATTCTAATGGATATTCACTGTATGAAACCAAATCTCCTGAAGAACTGCTGGCTCTAACGGCTGAGCTTGCACAGAAAAATTACCGGGCCGTATTTGCCTGTGGAGGAGACGGCACCCTGAATCTTGTAAGCAGTCAGTTAATTGGCACAGAAACCGCTATGGGCATTATCCCGCTTGGCTCAGGAAACGGATATGCGAGACACCACCGCATCTCACTTAATTGGAAAGAAGCCATCAAAGTTGCAGAAAATCCTATTGTTTCAGTAAGAGATACAGCCATGTTTAATGGCTACCATTTTTTGAATATTGCCGGAGTAGGCTATACCGCAAAAATCAGCCAGGAATTTAAGCGGGAAGAACACAGGGGATTGAAAGGATATGTAAAAACCATATTCAAAAACCTAAAGATGGATGCATTTAATACCCGGATAACGAATGAATATGCAGAATGGGAAGGCAAAGCATGGATGGTAGATTTTTGCAATGGCAGCCAATGGGGCAATAATTTCAGGGTAGATCCGTCAGCAAGGGATGATGACGGCAGCCTTTCAGCGGTTGTTTTTAAAAAAGCAAGTCGGGTTAAAATTCCGGTAATTGGTTTTAGACTGGCCACAGGCAGCATCAATAAAAGTCCGGATGTATACCGCATATCCGGCAGTAAATTCATCATGCAATTTGACGGGAAACGCCCACTGCACCTGGATGGAGAAGCAGCGGGGATAATTGAAAAATCAGCAGAAATTGAAGTTGTCTCCAAAAGTCTGATCATATGGACCCAGGACTCAAAATCATAACATTTGAAGAGAGCAAATCATGTGATTCCTTAACCATGAAAATGGAAGGCATGCATCCGCATGACCTCATGGACAGGGCAACCCTGCGTATTTTTCAACGTCTTAAAACGTTAATACATTGTGATACACCCATTACGGTTCTGTGTGGTCCCGGAGATAACGGTGCCGATGGATTGTGTCTGTCATCCATGCTGGCGGTGAAAGGATACCATGTAGAAACAAAGATCTGCCTGTTGGGGAAAAATCCGGCACCTTCAATTGCATTCAGACTTGCCTTATACGGCAGTCAAAAATCTATCAATATTCAGGTTGTACAGAAAGCTGAAGAATTAACTATTCAGCAAAAACACCTGGTTATCGATGCCCTTTTTGGGACAGGGCTTACACGGCCATTGCGTGATGAATGGCAAAAGATAATTGAAAGTATTAATGGTTCAGGTGCTGAAATAATCTCAATAGACCTGCCCAGTGGATTATTGGATGAACCCATAAATGAAACGATGTCTTTTATAAAAGCATCAAAAGTCATCACCATTCAATCTCCAAAACCCGCACTGCTATACCCTGAAAACCGGATTGATTTTGAAGTAATAGAATGTGGCATCCATACTGAAAGCATACATTGTAGACGTTTTTTTCTGGATAACGGAATTTCTGTGCGCGAACAGATGAAAACGCTTTTACCCAAGAGACCACGCCATAGCCACAAAGGCACATTTGGACACACTTTACTCATAGGTGGCAACACAGGCATGCATGGAGCCATTAGCATGGCTGCAAAAACCTGTTATGATTCAGGAAGTGGTTTAACTACCGTACTATCTCCTGAAACAACCGTACCATATTTGGCTTCACTTCCGGCTGTTATGCATATTCCCTGCTCACTGGCTAAGACATCCTTATCCAAAATAAACCCGGAAAAATACCAATCTGTAGCCATAGGTCCCGGATTGGGAAATACGGCAGAAACCACTGATTTATTGAAAGCTATTTTGAATATGTTTCGTATTCCGGTAATTGTTGATGCCGATGCATTAAATATAATAGCAGCCAACCCTGAATTGCTTTACCTGTTGCCTAAAGGCAGTTTGCTGACTCCCCATCCTACTGAATTTAACAGGCTGTTCGGTTCTACCCAAAACGGCAAGGAAAAAGAATTGTTAGCCATTCAGAAATCTCAGGAATTTGACATGTTTATTCTGGCAAAAAACACGTATAGTTTTTTGGCTTGCCCTGATGGCAAAATATTTTACAACGGCACCGGAGATTCCGGACTGGCAAGAGGCGGAAGTGGAGACAGGCTTACCGGAATGATAGCAGGATTATTCGCCCAAAATCAAAATATGAGAGATTCAGCCCTTGCAGGCATGTATTTTTCAGGTCTCAATCAGCCTGTTATTTAACCTCTCTAACCCAGGCCTGCGAAATTCCTACATCAGAGCTAAGCAGGAAACGATCAGCCTCATTGCGTGTTTTGAAATACTTCACATACACGTAATAGCTATTGTTCTTCCTGTCAAAATATTTGAATGAGAACTGATCATTCATGTAGAGATTCTTAATCAATTTATTCGCCTTAGACTCATCAGAACTTACACCTGTAACAATGTAAAATCCGGGAATCGCTTTGGCATTGCTGTCCAGTTTGGCAATGGTTATACCCGAAGTATCAATACCCAATCCTGCCTCAATAAAACCGGGAAGATCTGTAACGGTAATTTGAATTTTGCGTCTTTCATTGGGGTTTTCAGCCGGCATTCCTGACTCTTCTTCCGGTGCTGCTGAACCTCTTCCCAATCCTATGCTAAAGAAAAATTCATGACCATTGCCCAACACTTCCCTTGATTTTCCTGTGGGATACATAAAAGCATAGCCGAACCGTGTTCCTCCGCCTAGGTCTGCACCCAAATTGGCACCGAATTGACTGGCATCATTCCCTGAGAATCCAAACCAGAACTTATCATCGTATTTGGCGTTGATATTCAACTGCCCTCTATAGTTTTTAAAATCCCACAAGGTAACATTGGCCATTGGCTGAATTTTCATTTTTTCACCCACTTCGAAGGAGTAACCGAGCAATACATTGGAAACATTTTGCAGGTTGTATTCCGCCTTGTAATTAAAATAACTGTAATCAAATCTTGGCTTAGGTAAACGACTGGTGGAAACACCAAACATCAGGCCTTTGTTAGTATAGCATGCAGAAGCACGCAAATCAGCACGGGTAACAGCGGGGCTAAAAATCAATGAATTAATCACCGGATCATTTGCATGAATGTACACCGCTTTACTGGGATCAAAGCTTTGATTCATAAAGCCCAAAGAAACACCAAGGCTTAGATTGCTCACATCGCTGAATGGAATTTTGTATGCATATGATACATAGGCATTCTGCAACTTGCTAAATCCTGCATTTTCGCTGAGATAGAAAACCCCAAAAGTAGTGCGTTCATTGGGCAGTGGCAATACAACATTTGCCAGTACATTTTGTGGCGTCCCCTGAACCGCAGAATAGATGCGGTTGAAGAACATTGTGGCGGTTGCCTTTTTCTGCGCAGACATAGCAGCCGGATTGATAACGGAAGGATCCAGAAAAAACTGATCTATGCGCGAACTCATTTGAGCACCGGCGCGGCCAGCAATGCCCATAAATGCCAGGATGAGGGAGTATTTTGTAATTTTCACAGGATTAGCGGATTACGTGAATGAAACCTTTTAATTCAGACTGATTACCTCTGTGGTGAAGCAGGTAATAATAAATACCATCGGGAAGTTCTTTGTTGCTTTTATCAACTGCATTCCAGTCATTAAGATAGTTATTGCTTTCATATACAACCTTACCGGAATAATCCACTATTGTAAGGTCATATAGATCTAGGTCTCTGAGTTCTTTTACATCCCAAACGTCATTGTCTCCATCTCCATTCGGAGTAATTATATTGGGAATGCGGGTGAAAACAGGATCAATTACGGTCACCGTAACGGTATCATCATCCGAGCAACCTGCTGAACTGTTACCCGTAACAATATAGGTGCGTGTTTTTAAGGTTGATGATTTTACCAATGGGCCTGTTGTAACATTAAGTGCTGTGGCCGGGCTCCAAGTGAAGTTAGCAGCACCCGTTGCACGCAGTGTGGCAAAACCACCACGGTAAATGGTTGTATCTGAATAGGCTGTTACATTAACCTTGGGATATACCAATACGGTATCATCATCTTCTACAAAACACAATGGTCCGTTGAAAGCACGTACACGATAGCGAATGGCAGATTTAAACACTTTTGTTCTGTTGGTATCGTTATCATTTAACCAAACAATGTTAGTTCCTCCGTTGGCAGTAACTTTGAGACTGTCTCCAACACAGAATGGTGAACTTCCTGTTAAGTTGAAGGTAAGGTTGGGATACGTAGTGAAGCTATAACTTTTGGTTATTGAATCTTTGCAACCTTCTGCAGTGGTAATAACATAGGTTACTGAGAAAGGACCGGCACTGTTCAGAAACAATTTGGCGGGGGTAGTTGCAGAAGCATTGGCTCCATTTACTTTCCACATGCGATTGGTTATTGCTGAACTGGCTGTTACCGCAGAATCTAGGAAAATAATGCTGTCAGGCACACAATTACCCGATTTGGTAAAGTTAAGTCCTAACGTACCTTTTACTCTGTAGGTGTTGCTGGCACTATCTACACAACCTTTATCGGTAGTAGCAATAAGTGTTACTTTATAATTACCAACGGCTGCATAGGAATGCGCGCTATCTTTGAGGAGATCGGTGTTTCCATCGCCCCATTTCCAGGTAGCGGCAACAATAACCTGTGATTGCGTGGTTCCTAGGGTTGGGAAAGAAGTAAACTTGTTGTTTTTCAAACATTGTGTCTGGGTGTTCCCCGGAATTGAAGGATCCAATACAAATCCCATGAGAGGAAGGCCATATACGGTGAAGGTTTTGGTAATGCTGTCGCGACATCCATTTACCGAAATACCATATAATGTAGCCGAATGAGAACCTATGGTAGCAAACTTCACTTTGGAAGATGTATCACCGCTGATGTTTTTGCCATCAGCTTTCCAAGACCAGGTAATCTGATTATCCGGAGGATTGGTATTGGCTATACGGTTAAATCGGGCTGTATCAGATAAGCAAATATCAGGAGCAAGGAAACCCGGAACAGGCAAACCATGAACGGTGAAAGTCTTAGTCACACTGTCTTTACATCCTTGAAGTGAAGTGCCCTTAAGCTGAACACTGTGCAATCCGGAGGTGGCAAATTTATATTTAAATGCTGTGTCGGTTTTTGCAAGAATACCATCTACTTTCCAGCGCCAGGTAATCTGGTTATCAGGAGGGAGGGTATTTCTTATACGTAGGAAATAGGCGCTGTCGGTTACACAAACTGATGGTGGGGTAAAGTTGGGAACGGGCAGATACTGTATGGTAAAGCTTTTTGTAACACTGTCTGCGCAACCGCTGGAAGTGGTAGCCACCATTTTTGCACTGTGTGTTCCAGGGATTGTGAACTTAAATTTAGTCATGGTATCGGTGTTTTGATAAGCACCGTCTATATACCACTTGTAAGTTACCTGATTATCAGGTGGATTTGTGTTTTTAAAACGAAGAAATTTAGCGGTATCATTCACACAGGTGGATGGTGTAGGAAAATTCACGTAAGGATTCGGAAATACGTTAACTGTCTTATCAATAGAATCAATACAACCGTCAGTGGTTGTCACTACAAGTCTTACATTGTATGAACCTGCTGATGCATAAGGATAATTCACAAGTGGCCCTGTTCCTGTATTACCATCACCATATGACCAGGCTCTGGAAGCAATGGAAGAAGGTACATTAACAGTTGATGAATCGGAGAACTTGCTCAAGAGTCCCTTACAAACCTCTGTATAACCAAAGTTAACAACAGGTAGCGCATTTATTCTTACAATAGTTGTAGTGGAATCTATATATCCAAAACTATTTCTTACCTTAAGTTTTACTGTATATACTCCTGTATCAGAATATGTATAGCTGGGATACTGAAGTGAGGAAGTGTCTGTTGTAACAAGCAAGTCACCAAAGTCCCAGAAATAAGATATGATCGGATAGCGAAGGCTTAATGAATTTTCTGTAAAATCAACAGTAGAACCCAGACAAGCTTTATACTTATTCTTTATTACCGCAAAAACGGAATTGGAACCAAGCACATTATAACCCAGACTGTCGTTGGCATAGGTAAAATATCCAAGGGTGGATGCAGCCGAAGTATTATAAAGTGTGCCGTTATTATTGCTACTGCCTTTGCCGCCTAAAGAAATCCAGTTGCCGGTACCGGTATGCATTACAAGACGCAATTTGGTGGAATCTTTTACTTCATCATCTACGTTTTGATAATCGTAGTTGGGAATGAAATAGAAGTTGCTAACTGAAGTGTAGCTGCTTGCGGCTAACCTAAAGTAACGGACAACGCTTACATTTCTAATACCGGCGGGTAATGAGCCTGAAACAGGGGCTGCGCCATACTTCATTTCGTTGCTTATGTAAACAGTATCAGAACCTGTTTTGGTGAACTTTAACCTTACTTTTCTATAATCTAAAGAAGAGTATTGACCAAAATGATAATTTATATCAGGTGTTCCGGTAGATACGCCTATCCAATATTTTCCCTCCACAAAAGAATTTGCACTGCCACCCAATTGCTGTGCTCCCGGTGCCAGTTTAAATTCTGCATCCCCTAGACCGGTAAGCAAATAACCATCAACCAAATCGAAGGTATCCGTGAGGGTAAGTGAATTTCCTACTGCTCCGATAACAGCAGCTATAACTCCTGAACCATTTAGCGTAAACGCTTTAAGAGATGTATTTTTAACCGAAAGATAAATATCTTTACTTGTAAGGGTAAAGTGTTCTGGGAAATAACCATCACCCATGTAAACAGTATCTCCGG
>RGEC01000065.1 GCA_009918425.1 Bacteroidota bacterium | reverse complement strand
ACTGGTTTCCGCCCTGCGTAATGATGACCGCCTTGGTGTAATTGGCTTTAGCAGTGAAGCTAAGGTAATTCATCCACACGGTCCGGTCGACAATAAAGACAGTATTTACAGCCGTATCAACCGGCTGAAAACGGAGGGTGGCACCAATGGCGGCGCGGCACTTAAGCTGGCCTATGAACAGGCAAGACAGCACTTTCAGGCGAATGGAAACAACCAGATAGTCATTGTCACCGACGGGGTATTTACCACCGGTGGAATGGGTCGCAAAGCCATGGAAAAGATGATAATGGACGCTCATAAAGAGGGTATCCACCTCAGTACCATTATGGTTGGGCAAAATCCTACCGCATTAGAGCTCCTAAAACACCTGAGCGGGCTGGGTGGCGGAAACAATATCCACATTTTACCTGAAGCCAACAACCAAAGTATGCTTCTTGAAATGGTTAAAACCCAGAGCAGGCGCTGATTATTCGCTTGTCATTCAGGCCGTTAATAAACTTTCTTAAAATTTATCATTTTTTGCTTGAATCAAGCTGCTGATTCTTAAATTTGCGCCACAAAATCCATAATTGGCATAAATGAAGAATAACCATTTGTCCGGCATCGCTGCTCTTGCCAGCAAGAAAATGTTCTCAGCGATGTTATTACTGGCCCTGCCGTTTTTTGCAATCGCCCAAACTGCAACCGATGTAGTCCAGCCCCCCAAGGAGTTTAGTCTCGCCAACTGGGACTGGGAATTTATCAGCTACTGCACCCTGGCAGTGCTGCTCATTCTCATCGTTGCCCGTGCGTTTGACATTGGTTCACTTACTGAAAAAATCACCGGTAAGAAGGTAGTTAACTGGAACTCAACCAACCGCTGGGTTGCCATTATTTTCTTGGTAGCGTCTGTTGCCGGTATCTGGTATGAAATGATTTATCATGGCAAATATGTTATGATAGGCGATTCATATTCTGAGCATGGCGAAACCATTGACAGTATGTTTAACTGGACTTTCGGATTCACCTTCGTGGTATTTGCCATAACAGAAGCACTGCTTTTCTATTTCATGTTCAAATACCGCTACCGCGATGGCCAAAAAGCACACTATTATTTTCACAATAACAAACTCGAGTTGATTTGGACTGTGGTTCCTGCGATTGTTCTTACCTTTTTGGTGCTTCGCGGTTTCAATACATGGTCCAAAATCACTGCCGAGAAGCCTAAAGATGCTCAGGAAATCGAGGTTTTTGCTTATCAGTTTGGTTGGAAAGCCCGATATGCCGGTGCTGACAACAAATTTGGTCAAAGCCACTTTACCTTCATCAGCGGTAAAAATCCCTTGGGGCTGGCAGTACAGGATCATGTAGATTCACTTCTTGTTGACCTGAAAAAAGATACGGCCCTGCTTAATTTGCAGATCGCATCTGCAGATGATTCTGCCAAAGCCTGGAAAGCCGCTTTTGTTAAATTCAATACCGGAAGCAATGCAACAGCCTACCCTGCAGTTTTCAAAGAACTGAAGACCAAAATGGAAGATGCCGAATCTGGAGCCTATGTGCGTCAGCTGAAAAAAGACCTTCGCCGCAAAAACACAACCATCACCCGCATCAGCACTTACCGTAAGGATGATAAGGTATTCAACAATGCCGGTAACGATGATAAAATCACTACTGAAATTGTGCTTGTGAAAGGCAAGTCATATACCTTCAATTTCCGCGCCCGCGATGTGATTCACTCAGCCTGGTTCCCCGATTTCCGCGGCCAGATGAACGTGGTGCCCGGTATGGCCACCTGGTTTTCCTTTGTGCCCAACAAAACCACCGAAGAAGCCAGGGTAGAGAAAAACAACAAGGACTTTGAGTTTTATCTGTACTGCAATAAAATTTGCGGAGGGGCCCACTACAACATGAAAATTAAAATCACAGTTGTGGGTTCAGAAGCCGAATACAATACCTGGATGGCAAGCCAGGTTCCCTTTGTAGCACCACCCGCTGCTCCTGCCCCTGCAGAAGGTGATTCAGGTGCAAAAGATTCTTCTGCCGTAGTTAAACCCAATGCCGTTACTATCCGTTAAACAGAAAAGAAAAAGAATATGAGCACCGCTGCTTTACATACAGACCACCATCACGATCACGATCACCACGAGCACAAGGAAAGCTTCATTAGCAAGTACGTGTTCTCCATGGATCACAAGATGATTTCCAAGCAATTCCTTATTACCGGTATTGTTATGGGTATTGTCGGACTGGTAATGTCGCTTTTGTTCCGCATGCAATTGGCATGGCCCGACGAAAAATTTGGCATCATGGAAATGCTGCTTGGCAAATGGGCGCAGGATGGCAAGCTGGATCCCAACTTTTATATGGGTCTGGTTACCATTCACGGAACCATCATGGTATTTTACGTGCTTACCGCCGGTCTTAGCGGAACTTTTTCCAACCTGCTTATTCCATTGCAGGTAGGAGCCCGCGATATGGCATCGCCATTCCTCAACATGCTCAGCTACTGGTTCTTCTTTATGTCTTCGGTAGTTCTGCTCATTTCGGTGGGCGTTGAAACCGGACCTGCATCAGCCGGATGGACAGTTTATCCTCCGCTGAGTGCCCTGGAAAAGGCCATGCCGGGTTCCGGTCTGGGTATGACCCTATGGCTTGTTGCCATCATATTGTTTATCGTTTCTGCCCTGCTGGGTGGTATTAACTATATCAGTACCGTACTGAACATGCGTACTAAAGGAATGAGCATGAACCGCATGCCGCTTACCATTTGGGCGTTCTTCTTTACAGCAGTGCTGGGTCTGTTGTCATTCCCCGTTCTGCTGGGTGCCGGTCTGTTCCTTGTTTTCGACAGAAGTTTTGGTACATCATTTTACCTTTCCGATATTTATCTGGAGGGGGTAGGTGCCATGGAAAACATCGGTGGTAGCCCTGTTCTTTACCAGCACTTGTTCTGGTTCCTGGGTCACCCCGAGGTATATATCATCCTGATGCCTGCTCTGGGTATAACCTCTGAGGTTATATCCACCAATGCGCGCAAGCCGATTTTTGGTTACACCGCCATGGTGATTTCACTGATGGGTATTTCTTTCCTGTCTTTCATCGTATGGGGTCACCACATGTTCATTACGGGTATGAATCCGTTCCTGGGCAGTGTGTTTATGATTCTCACACTGATAATTGCGGTGCCGTCGGCAGTAAAAGTCTTTAACTATCTCACCACCCTGTGGAAAGGCAACCTGCGTTTCACGCCGGCCATGCTTTTCTCCATCGGTCTGGTTTCGTTCTTTATTTCAGGCGGTCTCACCGGTATTTACCTCGGTAACGCCGCACTGGATATTCAGCTTCATGACAGCTACTTTGTGGTAGCGCACTTCCACCTGGTAATGGGTTCATCTGCCATCTTCGGAATGTTTGCGGGTATCTACCACTGGTTCCCCCGTATGTATGGCCGTATGCTGAACAACACGCTGGGTCAGTTCCACTTTTGGATAACCTTCATTACCGCATACCTGGTGTTCTTCCCTATGCACTTTATGGGTCTTGCCGGTGTACCCCGCCGTTATTACATGTTCACCCTGGTGAAAGAGTTTGACGTGTGGATGGATGTAAACAAGATGATGACCATCGCTGCTATTGTTGGCGGTGCTGCTCAGTTGCTGTTTCTCTGGAATTTCTTTTACAGCATTTTCCGCGGTAAGAAAGCCGAGCAGAACCCATGGCAGAGCAATACGCTTGAGTGGAGTGCACCTGTGAAGCATGTTCACGGAAACTGGCCCGGTGCTATTCCTGAGGTGTATCGTGGTCCTTATGAATACAGCCGCCCTGATCGTGAGGATGACTATTTCCCTCAGTATGTGCCCGATGAATCTGATTCTGTGGGAACCGGAGGTGATGGTCACGGTTCTGCGCCGAAGCGTAAATCAACCAAGAAAGAAGAAGTAGCGGAAAACGTTATGTTTGCCGCCATCAAACGCGTGTTTGGCTGGAGCTGATAGGTCCTTGTCTGCACTGCAACGAATATTCTCCGATATTTTTTTCAGACGAACAGGTATTCTCGCCTGTTCGTCTGTTTTTTTATTGTTTCTACTGGGCGGACTGGTTAGGGTAACCGGCAGCGGTATGGGTTGCCCTGACTGGCCAAAATGCTTTGGCTTGCTTGCACCTCCAACTTGCGATTGCCAGTTGCCCCCCAACTATATGCAGGTTTTTCTGGAAAAACGCATCCAAAAAGTAAATCGCTTTGCAAACACGCTGGAGAAACTTGGCTGGGAAAAGAAGGCTGCTGAAATTAGAAACAATAAGGACATCTTTCAGCCTGAACCCTTTAATGCCACTAAAGCATGGATAGAATATATAAACCGCCTTTTTGGTGTGCTCGCGGGATTGTTTGCCTTGCTTTTCTGGTTTTTCTCTTTCCGTTTTTTAAACACTTTAAGAAAGGTTTTTGTATTTGCTACCCTGGGTTTTATAGCCTTGTTGCTGAATGCCTGGCTGGGCAGCATTGTGGTGGCTACTAACCTGTTACCCGGAATTGTTTCTGTGCATTTTATGCTGTCTTTTTCCAGTATTTACCTTTTTATGCTTGCGCTGAATAGTCAGTCGGGATTTGTATTTGCCCCAAGGGAGAAAAAGAAAAATACACATTGGAGTATTCTGCTGCTGTTCTCCTTGATTATCGTATTTCTCGGGACGCTGGCCCGTGAAAATGTAGAGTCGCTCTCTTTGTCGGGCGCACTTGCCAAAGACGGGATATTAAACTGGTCTGCTATGGGCACATCTTTTGCCTTGCACCGATATATGCCGGTTATTTTTATGGTATATGCTTTCTGGTTGTGGAAATCGGGTAAAAAAAGCATCCCTGTTCAAGCACGTGCTTTTGGCATTGTCGGCTGCCTGGCGTTTTGTCAGATTGTGTTGGGAGCCATCAATATCAATTATATTTTACCGCCTGTAACCCAGGTATTTCATATCGTGCTGGGTGCCAGTTTGCCCATTTTGATTTTTTATTGGAGAATAGCCAAACCCATTGAGGCTGAATAATGTTATAATAGAACCCCGTGAAAAGCACGCTAAAAGCATATTATGATCTGGTAAAATTTCGTCTCACCTCTACCGTGGTGGCAACCTCGATTTTTGGTTATCTGCTGGGATGTAAATTTCATTCTGCTGATGGCAGTTTAGCCGGCTTTAATGGGTTGGTTTTTGCAGGGGTTTTTATTGGTGGGTTGCTGATTGTATTTGGTTCCAATGGATTGAATCAGTTGCTGGAAAAAACGCAGGACAGCAAAATGTCCCGCACCCAGAACAGACCTATTGTGGAAGGCCGTCTCAGTGAATCACAGGCGCGTATATTTTCCCTGCTCTGCGGTATTGTTGGCGTGGTTGTTTTGCTGTTTACCACCCCGCTGCTCACCACCATTCTGGGAGGGTTGTCGCTATTGCTGTATGTATTTGTTTACACGCCCTTAAAGGGCGTAACTCCACTCGCTGTGATGGTAGGTGCCATCCCGGGAGCGTTGCCGCCCCTAATCGGCTATACAGCCTTTACAGGCACAATTGACGATGCGGGTGTAATCCTTTTTCTGGTGCAGTTTTTCTGGCAGTTTCCACACTTCTGGGCCATTGCCTGGCTGCTGCACGACGATTATCAGAAAGCGGGCTACTGGTTGCTCCCCAGCAAAGGTGGTCGCGACAAATACAGCGCCTTTCAAATTGTGATTTATACCCTTATTCTGATTGCTACCAGCACCATGCCGGTTATCTACGGAATGTGCGATACATGGGTACTTGCCGGAGTGCTTCCGGCCGGAATTCTTTTTCTGTTGTATGCAGTGAAACTGCACAAAAATTTAGAGACTTCGGTAGCGCGAAAACTGTTATTTACTTCGTTCCTCTATACCCCTGTGGTATTCCTTTCTTATATTTTATTTTAAACAATCATGAACACCAAAGTTGCTTCAAAAAGACCCAAGGAAAATTACCGGATTGAACCAATGCGGTTCAACCTGGTACTGATGATTATTGCCAGCTGTATGCTGTTTGCCGCGTTTGTAAGTGCCTACATTGTGCACATGCCCGATGCAGCAGCAAAAAACACCTGGACCAAATTTGATCTTCCCATACAGTTTATGTATTCGGCGATTGTGGCCGTCATCAGCAGTATTACCATTTATCTGGCGAACCGAGCTGCTAAAAATGATGAGCTTTCGGCCAATAAGGCATTTCTCTCCGCCACCTGGATTCTGGGAATTTTGTTTTGTGTTTTGCAGTATTTGGGCTGGAAAAATATGATTTCCATGGGGCTAATGCCGGTGAACGCCAATCCTGAGGATATTTCTGCCAGCTATGTGTATGCAATTTCTTTGGTGCATTTGCTGCATGTGCTGGGTGGAATTATTTTGCTAACTGTCACATTGACAAAGGCTTTCAGGTTTCAGGTTCACAAAAAAGAACTCACCCTGATGAAGGTTACCCACACTTATTGGCATTTTGTTGGGTTGTTGTGGATTTATTTGTATTTATTCCTTTATTTCGCAGGGTAATTTTGAACAATGGCGAATCATCAACAAGCGGCCTTTGAACAACAGCCCATGTGGGCAGGCGGAAGGTCTCCTTTCAACGTAAGTTACGGAAAGCTCATGATGTGGCTTTTCCTGCTTTCAGACGCATTTACTTTCTCCAGCCTGCTGGTGCAATATGGTGCACAGCGCTTCAGCAACGTGCAGACACCTATCGTAACCAAATGGCCTGATCCGGCTTCCATTTTCAACCATTTCCCCTTCATGCACGGCTTGCATTTGCCCCTGCTGTTCGTGAGTGTGATGACCTTCATTCTGATTATGTCTTCGGTAACCATGGTACTCGCCGTGGAAGCAGGCCACCGCAAGAGCAAGAAAGAAGTGGTTCGCTACATGATATACACCATCATCGGTGGTGCCATGTTCCTTGGCTGTCAGGCCTGGGAATGGTCAGTATTCATCGGTGAAGGGGCTACCCTATATGGCAACCAGTTTGGCATTACCGAAGCCGGTCAAAAAGTATTCGGCGCTTTGGGCTTTGGAGACCATTTTGAATGGCAGCCTGAGTACCGAACAGCAGGTCCGGTTCCGTTTGCGGCGCTGTTTTTCATTGTAACCGGTTTCCACGGTTTCCACGTATTCAGCGGTGTAATCATCAATGTGGTGGTAACCATTATGGCTGCCAGAGGCGCGTTTGATCGCCGTGGTCATTACGAAATGATTGAAAAGGCCGGTCTGTACTGGCACTTTGTAGATCTTGTATGGGTGTTTGTATTTACCTTCTTTTACCTCATCTGATTAAAATTTAAATAACCATGGAATTCTATACCAAACCCGGCGAATACGATGCCATCAACTACATTCCCCCGGCGGAAAGTCACGGCACCAAGGAACTTTGGCGCACTTTCTGGATTTTGCTGGGAATTACCGTGCTGGATTTCATCATCTACTTCGTGATGCCCCACACCGGTTTCAGAAATTTCATCTTTATTTTCTTCGGTATTGTTAAGGCTTACTACATTGTGGGAGCTTTTATGCACATGAAGTACGAGAAAATAAACCTTGCACTGATTATTCTGGTGCCCACCATTTTCATCATCGGACTGGTGATGGGATTGTTGTATGAAGGCAATGCCTTAACATACGCCAAGTAATGGGTTCAAAAGATAAAAAAGGTATTTTGAGGGTGGCCGCTGTTGCGGCCATTATCATTTTACCCATACTGGGAATATTTTACCTCGGTAAAGCCAAATGGGTGCACAAGCCACTTGATTATCTTGGCCAGACCGAAACCCTGCCCGACGGAACCAAACAATACCATACCATCAGCGACATACAGCTGAAGGATCATACCGGTAAAACGGTCACCATGGCCGATTTTGATACCTGCATCGTCGTGGCCAATATCTTTTTTGCTACTTGCCCGGAAATTTGTCCGGAGATGAACAAACAGGTGCAAACTGTGGCGGAGAAATTTTACCGCAACACCAAAGTGCGTTTTCTGTCCATTTCTATTGATCCTGAATCAGACAGCGTAGCGGTTTTGAAGAATTATGCAGCCCGTTTTCGTGCCGACCGCCTCAACTGGCAGTTCTGTACCGGCTCCAAAAAGGAAATTTATGATTGGGTAATCCATGATTTGCTGCTGGCCACCGAGCAGAAAGGACAGGATTTTATTCATGATGATAAAATTGTGCTGATTGATAAAGAAAAACACGTTCGCGCCATACTGCCAACCCGTGGCGAAAAAAACAAAGACCGTTTTGAAGCGTTAAAGAGGATAGAAGAAGACATTAACAATTTGTTGTATGAATACAGACAAAAAGAACTGGATAAGTGATAAAGCCTTTTTTTGGCTTGTTACCGGTGTGAGCGTGGCTGTGCTGGCTGTCGTAGTACTGCTAAGATACCTGCCCGATGAATACAGACCCAACCTTCACCTTGCAAAGCATTTGCCCTTTCTGAACGCTGTCCTGAACTCATGCGTTTCTGTTTGTCTTTTGCTGGGTTTCTATATGATCCGTTATCAAAAAAATAAAAGTCTGCATCAGTTATTTATGTTGCTGGCATTTATCATTTCCTCCATGTTTCTGATCAGTTACGTAGCCTACCATACCAGCATGGAGCACACCCCCTATTGCGGTAATGGATTTATGAAAACCCTTTATCTTACGGTTTTGTTCAGCCATATATTGCTGGCAGCGATAATACTCCCGCTGGTTTTGTATACCATTTATTTCAGTACTACAGGTAATTTTGACAAGCATAAGCGGCTTGCCCGCTGGACTTTCCCGCTTTGGTTGTATGTATCGGTTACCGGTGTATTGGTTTATGTATTAATTTCGCCTTGTTATCCATGGAATATATGAGGAAATTAGTTTGTATTCTGTTTGCAGCCATGATGTTGGTTTTGGCTACTCCGGCAGGTGCTCAGTGTCCCATGTGCAAAACAGCCCTGAAGAGCAATCAGACAAATAAAAAAGGGGCTACTGTCGGAAATGGAATTAACAAAGGAATTTTATTCCTGCTGGCTACTCCGTATCTGCTGGTAGGTGCAGCCGGTTTTGCCTGGTACAATTACCGCAAAAACCGCAAGGATGTCTGAACACAAACATCCAAGACCCAGATTCATCAGTTTTGTTTTGTGTCGTTGTCCGCGTTGCGGAAAGGACAAGATTTTTCCCAACAGTATTCTCAACGTGAGCAAGTTTGCCGAAACAAAGTATGCCTGCGAGAATTGCAAATTAAACTATGAGCCTGAGCCCGGATTTTTCTTTGGAGCCATGTACTGGAGCTACGCCATCATCGTTGCGATTATTGTTACCATGAGTGTGGCTATGAACATGCTTGGACTTTTCGACTACGCCATTGTCAGCATACCGGTTGCCATTGTGGTTTTTCTTCCTGTCATCTTTCGCTACAGCCGCATGCTGATGCTGTATGTGGTGTATCCTATGATGTACAAGGAACAATATACAGGCAAACAATAAATTCTAAGGCCCAAATGGCTTGATATTTAAGGTTAAGTCATATTAAACCAACTGATCTTTTCTTTTTCCATTTAGTTTAATGAAAAGAACAATGGCAAAGACAATTGCAATTCCAATTATCCAAAATATAGTATTACCTGAGGATTGAGTATTATTTGTACCGGTTGGAAAATTCTTGATTTTTGCTGCCTTCAAATGCAGTATTTCAAAAGGGCTTCCTTTTAGTTTGGAAAGAAGTTCTTCACTGTAAATAACTACTTCTGATGAGTCCTTAACAGGTAATTCATTTGTTTTTCTAAGGCTGTCGTTGTTCTGGAATCGGTAAACTTCAAATCCATTCTCGTTTATTACGGTCCTGTTTATTTCAAAATGGGCACTATCCTTTTTAATAAGATATAGGTTGTCTCTGGTTTTGGCAAAATAGATTTTGGCATCCTTTTCTTGTTTAATTGAAATTGAGTCGACTGCAAGAATATTGTTCTTTGAATTTATACAAATTAACTTACCTGTTTTCTGAATTTTAATTTTAAATGATGTATCTGTATTATCTTCTTTTTTGTTGCCTTTTTTCATTTTAATAGCAATGAAAATTGAGTCATTAGAAATGGAAGACTTTATGTGCAAGGGAGTCTGCTCACCCGGAATTTCTATTGTTCTTTCAGGTGTTTTGAAGAATTGTTTGTAGATGTTTTCGTTGATTAAAAAATCATTGTTTGTAAATATCTCATTAGATGAATCTTTTTCTGATAGACTGATTTGATAAACGCCCTCAATTTGATTTGTAATTCCACTTTTTGAAATGTCTTCTAATGGCGCAGGAGCATTATCGAAAAACATTGTATCGCAGGCCCAAAGTAGCATGGAAAAAGCGGATACGGTCATTAATCGGAGGAAATGGGATGTTTTCATAGTTGGTTTTTTTATTTCAAAAATATAGAATAATTTGAATTGAAAAAGAATAGCTTGATAAAATATTGCCAACAAAAAAGGTTGTCTAAATTTAGACAA
>RGEC01000064.1 GCA_009918425.1 Bacteroidota bacterium | reverse complement strand
ACTCAGCAGCCAGGTCACTGATAACTTTTTTCATTTCGGGCACATTCACCTGGTATTTACCGGTCTTAAGTCTGGTAATGGCTCCTTTAGCAACCAGGGTATTAAAAATTATCATGTTGGCTTTGCCATGGGCACTGGCGGCGCCAAAACGCACACTGCGAAATGTTCCGGCCACAAAAGTGATGTAGAAATCATCGAGGTTTCCAGTCAGCTCACCGGTTTCATTCAACTTGGTCACCATATATAAACCCAGCACATCGGCTTTACATTCTTCGATGGGCGAAAATCCGGCACCAAGTGCTTCGCGCACCGTGCCTTTACCATTGACTGTATTTTTCACACCAAGCCCATGCGCCACTTCATGAAACATCACGTTATTAAAAAAGGCATCAAAATTCACTTTGTCGGCCTGCGTCTCACTGAGCATGAGGTTTGCAATGGGCTTTACCATATTGTCAAATTTTGCCTGCATCACATTTTTCAGCTGCGAACGACGTGTGCCATATTCCTGCTGCAGGGTTTCATCGTTGGGCAAATTCACAGCAATGGTTTTGCTTCCTGCATTGTTATGGCCGGCATAGTAAACCACATCAAAAACGGCGAGGGAACTTCCGGGTTTTGGACCGTCAGGTGCACCGGGAGGGGGCGCCTCTACCACCAGCAGTGCATCTGCTCCGCCCGTGGGTGTCGGCTGTGCCGAATTCATGGCAAGTGCGGGCTTGTAAGAAGCGTCTACGGGTAAACTTTGCTGCAGGGAAGGCAGCAGTGATACATATTTTTCCAGTTTTTGGGTCCATGCCATATCCCGGATCATTACATACGACTCAAATGCCGTTCTGGAACCCTGAAATTCATCTTCATAATTTTCTATAGGACCAATAATTATATCAAGACGATTATTCAGCAACCCCAGCCAGTGAATGTCGCTGTTATTGTAGTTGCTTTGCATCAAAGCATTACAGCGTTCAATAAGAAAATTAGCCAGGCGATCATCTTCCGATCTGATGGCATTGGCCGCTAAGGAAAGATGTTTAACCATCTCGCGGATTTTCTCTTCGTAGGCAATGTGATATGGAACTGCAACAAGGTTACCATCCTTATCCCTTTGCAGAATAGTATAGGGATTATTTTTGTTGGGATCACTCCATTTTTCAAATTCCTGGGCTGTTATATCTTTGGGATAAAAATTGGCGCCTTGAGGCTTTACACCAACCCCCTGAACAAAAGGAGCATTGTTATTAAGGCGATCCCAGGGACCGTAGTTTAACAGTATAAACTTTGCCATTGCATCGTTCTTTACGTTTTCCAACAATGTTTTTTTATCACCCCAGGTCTGCATCCAAAAAATTTCATCGGCCACTTTGGCCGCATCTATCATGTGCCTGAGAGCCTGTTTTTGATTCTCCGTTAGTGTTGAAACATCTGCTTTAAGCGGCAATGACTTATAAGACGCCAGGCTTTTGGCAATCGGGTAATCTTTCACTGCTTCCTTTGCCGCAGCGGCTTCTTTAACGGGCTTGGATTTCTGAGCATACGCGCTTAAAACGCCGGAAAGGATTATAAAAATAAGAATACTTTTTTTCATCAGATTAGAACTTTCAAATATCGTGCAAATTACTGCGAGATGAATTTAATCGCATTAAATTTTGGTTCTACTATCAGTCCAATCCGATGAAAAACCAATACCGAATACTTTTGTTAGCTTTGCAGTATGTCTGTATTCTGCTTCACGACGGGTGCTTTATGCCGAAGCACTGTTTTAAATGCAGAACCTGCTCTTGGGCGAAGATTACAGTATCGTGAATCCTACTCAGGAAATACAATTTTGTACATTCCTGAATTCAGCAAGCCTACCGGCAGATATGTCTCCAGATTATTTCTCCGTCTTTTTAACGCCTCGTTGCGCAGAGGCAGCGTTGTGTTTGCAGGCAATCCCTGCACACCGGGTATGTCTGTTTTACACAGCGATAACGACAGTGATATCAAGGCAGTATTGAATCAAAAAGGCATTCGCACAGTGGTATGTAACTTCTGGAACAAACCGCAGAGCAAAGATTACATAGTTTTTCCGGCTGAGCCTTTTATGCTGCTGAAAATCCGGCCTGAATGGGGGAAAATGGAGGATTACAAGCAGTCAATGCACAGCAAATACCGGGTGCGTGTGAACAAAGCACTGAACTGCAGTCAGCATCTTCATTCGGAATGGCAAAACGGCAGTGAACTGACCGAAGAACACATTGGCCTTATGTCAGTTCTTTTATCGGCCACCCTGGCAAAAAAAACCCTGGCATTGCCACCCGATTTGAAGGGCCTTATTAAAGGCTTCTGCAAAGAATACGGAAATGATTATCAAACTGTTTTCTGCCGCAATGAAGATGGAGATATAATGGGTTTTCTGAGTGCAGTAAAAACCGATGATAAGGTTTTTGCGATGCACATAGGTTACAGGGCAGAATTTGCCAGAGATTGGCACCTATACCAAAGGCTCATGCTGGATCTGATTGAGAAATGCATTAACACCGGAATTCGGGAAATTCAACTGGGACGTACGGCTACAGAAATTAAAAGCACATTGGGTGCTGAACCCATGGAAAACAGCATTGCCATATTTACAAAAAGTGTAATTTTAAAGTATGCACTGAACATTTATAAGCGCTTTTTCTTCAAACCCAAAGAATATACACTGCGCAGACCTTTTCGGGAGTACTGAATGTGATTTCAGGCTTGTTTTCCTACATTTGCCGGTATGAGAACAATTGCTTTGGCTTTACTTACTATTTCAGCATCGGCCTCTTTTGCCCAGGAAACCATAACCAATAAAACCGGCAGCAAATACACCTTTAAAACTATTTTTGAGTTACCTGCATCGGGAGTGCGCGATCAGTGCAAAACGGCTACATGCTGGAGTTTTAGTACCTTAAGCATGCTGGAGAGTGAGTTGTTGCGAACAGGTAAAGGCAATCACGATCTCAGTGAAATGTATGTGGTACGCTGGGGATATGTAGAAAAAGCCATAAACTATATCCGAATGAATGGTAAGTGCAATTTTGAGCAAGGCGGAGAAGGGCATGATATTCCTTACATTGTAAGCAAATATGGCATTGTACCGGAAGAAGTTTACAAAGGACTGGAATATGGACAGGCCCGACACAACCACGATGAAATGCTGGCATTGCTACAGGGCATGATGGAAAAGCTGAAAACCAATCCCGGCGGCACGTATAGTAAAGTGTGGACGCAAGCGGTGGAAGGCGTACTGGATGCCTATCTGGGCAAGTTGCCCAAAACCTTCCAATATCGTGGTAAGGAATTCACCCCAAAATCCTTCGCTGAGTCTCTGGGATTAAACATGGACAACTACGTGGCACTAACCAGTTTTACACACCATCCCTATAACAAGCCTTTCACCATCGAAGTTCCGGACAACTGGAGCATGCAGCAGGCCTATAATATAACACTGGACGAACTTACCCAGACTACCATTGATGCGCTGAAAAACGGCTATAGCGTGGCCTGGGCAGCAGATGTGAGTGAAAAAGGATTTTCCTTCAGAGACGGGCTGGGAATTATTCCGGTAAATGATACCTTGGTAAAGAAAAAAGGCGATGATTCACGCTTTTTCAACGACGCCGGTGCCATGCGCAGCGGTTCGGCATTTGATCAGCCCTATCCGGAAAAAAGCATCACGGCTGAATTGAGGCAGGAAGAATTTGACAAACAACTTACTACCGATGATCACGGCATGCACATCACCGGGCTGCTTACAGACCAGAACGGAACACGGTATTTTAAGGTTAAAAACAGCTGGGGTACCGGCAATTACTGCGGTGGATATTTGTATGTAAGTGAGGCTTATTTTAAGCTAAAAACCATATCCATTATGCTTCACAGGGATGCTATTGATAAGAAAATCAGGCAAAATTGCAGAATTTAAAAAATTGTGCCTATCCCGGACAATTTCACCGGAAGTAAAAGCGTTAAGTGTATATGAGAAAACACACATTAACCTGGATTGCCGGAGGTATTCTAATACTGACTGCACTTGCTTCCTGCGGAGCAAGCCGAAACAAATGCAACACCAAAAATAAAATTCGCACTGAAATGGGCTGGATGTAGCCATACTGCGTTAATATTGCCTTCAGATGCAACAAAAGGTAATATTTGTATGTCTGGGAAATATCTGCCGTTCGCCACTGGCCAAGGCTTTATTTGAAAAACACCTGCATGAAAAGGGTGTTTCAGCCGAATTCCTCGCCGACAGCGCGGGTACAAGCGGAAATCATGCCGGAGAAAAAGCCGACAGCCGCACCTTGCTTAATGCCCGGCAAAACGGATTGATATTTAGCCATACCGCAAAAAAATTTACCCTGGAGCATTTGCAAACCTATGATATGGTTGTGGTAATGGACCGCAGCAATGAGCGCAATGTAAAATCGCTAAGCGACAATATACAGCTCCACAACAAAGTTCACCTTATGCGAAACTGGGATACTGAAGGACCGGGAGAAGATGTGCCCGACCCGTGGTATGGAGGTTCTGAAGGATTTGAAGAAGTTTTTCAGATTTTAAACCGCAGTACATCCGCATTGCTTCGGGAATTACTAATTCGCTGAAGATTTCCTGTCAGCAGGCTTTTGTAAATCCTGAGAACCCATTTTACCCAGAAAAAGAAATCCTACAATCAGGACCAGAAAAACCAGCAATTCCCAGGATATCTCTTTCTTGACTGTAAAAATATGGCTTACAGTAAGCATGAATAAACCAAAAATGTTTATCCAATAAATGCTGCTTACATTAAACAAAAAAGCACTTTTACCAAAATAAAGGATACGTATTGAATTTATCATATTGAGTAATCCTGCCAGCATCAAGATTACGCCTAAATAACTCCATATCTCACGATCAAGTAGCGAAATGCCGCCCATCAGCAATAAAAACCATCCAAGGTTAAGTGCATATTTTTGTATCCAGCCGGGGTTCACACTGCAAAAATAAGCAATATCTTACGGAACAATATACAGGTTTGTGAGAGATACCTAAAGGTGAGTATCTTTGCGCCACTTTTACTTATGATAATCGGAGTACCAAAAGAAATTAAGAACAACGAAAACCGGGTGGCTTTAACGCCGGCGGGCGCAAGCGAACTTGTAAAAAACGGACACACTGTTTATGTGCAGGCAAGTGCAGGTAACGGCAGTGGTTTTGATGATACTGAGTATACAGAAGCCGGAGCCAAGTTGCTTCCTACCATTGAAGATATTTACGGCATTGCCGAAATGATAATCAAGGTGAAAGAACCTATTGAAAGCGAATACAACCTGATTAAGCCCAATCAGTTGCTATTTACCTATTTTCACTTTGCAAGCTACGAGCCCCTCACCCACGCCATGATTAAGAGCAATGCGGTTTGTCTGGCCTACGAAACTGTAGAAAAAGCCGACCGTAGTTTGCCCTTGCTCATTCCCATGAGTGAAGTAGCAGGACGTATGAGCGTTCAGGAAGGCGCCAAATATCTGGAAAAACCCATGGGTGGACGCGGCATTCTGCTGGGTGGCGTACCCGGTGTTAAGCCTGCTGAAGTTGTGGTACTGGGTGGCGGTATTGTAGGTACCCAGGCGGCCAAGATGGCTGCCGGCATGGGTGCGCACGTAACCATCATGGATATTAGCCTTCCCCGTTTGCGGCAGCTGGACGACATTATGCCGGCTAACGTAGACACACAGTATAGCAGTGGTTACAATATCCGTCAGGCGGTAAAAACTGCAGATCTGGTTATTGGTGGTGTTTTGATACCCGGTGCCAAAGCGCCCAAGCTTATCACCCGCGATATGCTGTCGACCATGCGCAAAGGAGCTGTTATTGTGGATGTAGCTATCGATCAGGGCGGTTGCTTTGAAACCAGCAAACCCACCACGCACGCGGAGCCGATATACGAGGTTGATAACGTTATCCACTACTGCGTAGCAAACATGCCAGGTGCCGTTCCTTACACAAGTACCCTTGCATTGACCAATGCTACCCTCCCATATGCCATACAACTGGCCAACCAGGGCTGGAAAGCCGCATGCAGCAAAAGCCAGGAATTGTGTCTGGGGCTGAATGTGGTGAATGGCAAGGTAGTATATAAAGGTGTTGCAGAGGCATTCAACCTGGAATACACACCGGTGGAATCGGTTTTGAATTAATAACCCAATCGATAAATTCCATAAAAAAAGCGGCATGCGCCGCTTTTTTTTATTTTGAGTAGTGAATTAATCATCGTAACTGCCATCTTTTGGCTCCAAGCCAGGCCTTGAAAGAGCATACATTTTGTCATTTGTGTTTGAAGGTTTTTTCGGATACAACCTTTTATGCAATTGCAATGCAACAATTATGCGACCATGGAATACCTTTGCAGTCGGTATGTCGTTGCTCCCAAACTACCGCATTTACGGCGATTCAGGCCCGGCAGTGTATATACTTCACGGTATTTTCGGCATGCTGGATAACTGGCATTATGCAGCCGGAATACTTAGCAAAAACTACAGGGTGATAACTTTTGATGCTCGCAACCATGGACGAAGCTTTCATGATGAGGATGCCTCTTTTGAAGCCATGAGCGAAGATTTGAAGCACCTTATGCACCACCTCGGCGATGAAAAAGCCATGATTGTTGGCCACAGCATGGGAGGAAAAACCGCCATGCAATTTGCCGAAAAGTATCCGGAAATGATGCAGGGGCTTATTGTGGTTGATATTGCGCCCAAAGCTTATCCTGCAGGACATGGCGATTATTTCAGGGCTTTCCGTGATATTGATTTCAGCACTGTTCAAAGCCGCAAAGAAGCCGAATTGCTGTTTGAACCCTACGCTCCCGATGCATCGGTTCGGCAGTTTTTGCTCAAAAACCTTGAACCCATAGCCGGCGGAGGTTATCGGCTAAAAATAAACATAAACGCACTGGAAAAACACTACCCGGATATAATAGGAGATTTGCATCTTTCCCGGGGCTTTGCAGGTCCTGCGCTATTTATACGCGGAGAAAAAAGCGGCTACATCAAAGATTCGGACATGAATAATATCCTCAATTTTTTCCCAAATGCTTCACTGAAAACCATACCTGCAGCGGGCCACTGGGTGCATGCCGATAATCCGGCTGCATTTATATCCACCATATCTGACTTTATTGTTGCACATTCCCCGGTATAAATCGCGTAGATTCGCAATGCAAATGAGGAACCTGTTTTTAATATTATTGTTGCTCTTAACTGCCACATTGCAATCGCAACCTGTGCAGGGACCTGCACCCGCACCCGGAAGCGGTTCTTTTCTTCTGCTGCGCGTGGGCGGTGGCTTTTACCTCACCGGCGCAGACCTGGCCAAAGGGTTTCCGCAATTTGCCAGCCTTCCCACCGGATTGTATTACAAATCTGCAAAAAACCTTACCCTGGGCGTCAATCACACCCCTTTTTGGGGCAACAAGGTAAGCTATACCAACCTGTTTGGGGATATGCTCGGCCCCAGCGGCGAAATACTGGATCAAAACGGTTTTCCCACCATCATCCGCTACTACATGCGTGGAAATTCCACCACCTTCACCGCAGGCAAGCTTCTTGGGGGCAAACCCGGTAAACCCGGACAATTTGAAATTGCCCTGGGTGCGGGATTTATGCAGCATTATGTAAAAATGCAGTTTGATGCCGGCAGAACCCCCCAGCTGGAAGGAGAATACGCCAAAGGATATGACCGTCTAACCAATGGATTTCAGCTGGTGCAACACTTTCGCTGGCATTACCTGAATCCTGAGACCATCAGTTTGTTTGCAGGGATGGATATTTCACAAGGCATTACCAAAAACAGGCGCAGCTGGAATTACGGGGATCAGGGTGCTGATAAAAATACACATTTTGATTTTTATACAGGTCTTTCCGCGGGCATCATCATTCCGCTCAGCTTAAAATCGCAGGCACAGGACAACCCAAAGTATTTCGACTGATGTTGTATCCGCTTATTATTTCGATGTATTTACTGGGTTTAATTATTGCCGCCCCTTTTCACCCAAAAGCACGAAAAATGCTAAAAGGTCGCTGGCAATGGCGAAAAAAGATGCGCAAAGCACTTCCTAAAAAAACCGGTAAACGCATCTGGTTTCACTGCGCTTCACTGGGTGAATTTGAAATGATTCGACCGCTGCTGGACGCCCTAAAAAAAGAGCAGCCTGAAACAGGAATCGTTATTTCTTTTTTCTCTCCTTCCGGATATGAACAACGCAAAAACTATCCGTGTGACGGCGTTTTTTATCTGCCGCTGGATTTTGAGCGCAACGCAAAGCTTTGGTATCGCTATGTGCAACCAGATATAACTGTTTTTGTAAAATATGAATTCTGGCTTCGTTACATGCAGCAGGGGTTGAAATATGGCTGTAAAATGTTGGCTGTGGGATGTTTATTCCGCGAGGAACAATTCGTATTTGAACCCTGGGCAAAACCATGGAAACGTTGTTTGCAGGATTTTGACCGCGTATTTGTTCAAAACGAGAAAAGCGCTGAAAAAGCCCGAGAGGAAGGATTACGCAACCTAAGCATTAGCGGTGATACACGTTTTGACAGGGTTTTGGATGTAATCCGCGAAACCGCTCCCATGCCGGAAATTGCATTATTTAAGGGGGAAAATATTCTTTGCGTAGCCGGAAGTTGCTGGCCCCCGGAAGAAAAATTATTACAGCAATTCTTTGAAAGTAATGGTATGCCTGTTAATCGCAAATTCATTCTGGTTCCGCATGATGTAAGTAAAAAGCATATTCAGGAAATACAAAAAAGATTTTCCGAATATCCGTGCAAAACCTATAGTGATTGGCAGCATGGTGAAGATATATCCAAAGCCAAAATCCTGATTGTGGATTCCATTGGCGTTCTAAACGGAATATATGCCTACGCAGACCTGGCAATTATTGGCGGTGCTTTTGGCAAAGGATTACACAATATGCTGGAAGCTGCATCGCGGGGCATACCCATTTTATTCGGTCCAAAACACCAAAAATTTCCTGAAGCACAGGAAAGTATAGAAGCAGGTTTTGGATATGAATGTGAAGATTACAACACGTTTGAAAAACACTTAAAAAGCGGATTGGGAAATCCGGAATTCAGGGAATTTGCCGGCAATAAAGCTAAACAATATATAGCCTCAAAAGCAGGGGCTACAGCGCATGTTATGGAATACCTGAATTATTTAATTCAGAAACAATAATTACATTATTTTTCTTTTTCTGAACCAGATAAAAATGGCAATACAGACAACCGCCATAAAAATGAGTGTGTAGTAATACCCATTTTTCCATAGCAATTCAGGCATGTATTTAAAATTCATGCCATACACTCCCACAATAAACGTAAGCGGCAGAAAAAACGCTGAGAAAATGGTTAATAATTTCATTACGTCATTGGTTTTTCTGGAATTAATAGACAAATAGGTATTTAATAAATTTACGGAATTTTCCATGGTTTCCTCATATCCCAGTATCAAACCAAACATCTGATCTTTAACATCCTGAAAAGCAGCCTGATGCTGGTCTTGAAATTTTATTTGATTTAATACACTTTGCGAAATCTGCAGTAATTTTTTAATAACCCGTGTTTTGCTTTTGTGAAAATATAAATCCTCTAAAGAAATACGTGAAAAATTGCGGAGAAAAATAATTTTCTCAATATTATCTACCTTGTCTGACAATTGTTTCAGCGGGGCATCATACGTTTTGAAAATGCGTCCCATCACCTCAATTACAAAAGCTTCGGTGCTGTCAATTTCTTCCGAAAAAGGTTTTTCCAAAAAAGCAAAATGGTGTCTGCAGATGGTAATTACTTTTTCACCGTTATAGAAAAAAGAAACCTTGCCGGAAACCTGACCTACTGTGTTGTTGCGGTCTGAAACTTTTGAAAGCAGGGCCCTGAGAATAAGAAACTGATATTGTTCATGGTGCTCAAATTTGGGTAGGTGGCCGGGTTGCAAGCTATCGGTAAGCTGATAATCGTTAAGGTTATATCTTTCGGCAAAACGCTCCATGTTTTGCAAATCGGGATTGATAATGTGAATCCAGGTGAAACCGGAAAACACCTTCTCTGTAATCAACTCTGAATGTTGCATTGCAACTGCAATTAACACAAAAAAAGTATAGCAAGGGTAGCGCTGTGTATTAAATTTGCACCCATGTCAGCAGCCATCGAAACGGATATCATCATCATCGGCGCCGGACCGGTGGGTTTATTTACCGTTTTTGAAGCAGGCTTACTGAAATTGCGTTGTCATCTTATTGATGCTTTGCCCCAACCCGGAGGACAACTCACCGAAATTTACCCCAAAAAACCCATTTATGATATTCCCGGCTTTCCTTCCGTACTCGCCGGCGATTTGATTGATAATCTGATGGAGCAAATTGCGCCGTTTAAACCCGGTTTCACCCTGGGTGAGCGTGCTGAAAAAATTCAGCAACTCGAAAATGGGCATTTTGAAGTTGTTACCCACAA
>RGEC01000063.1 GCA_009918425.1 Bacteroidota bacterium | reverse complement strand
AAGTTGACAATGAAATATTGCAAATGCCTTTAGGCGGCCTCCGCTGGCTGCGGGTGGCCCTGCTTTTGCAGTTTCTGTGGGCGGTATATTCAGTCGGCAATGCCGAATTTATGGTCATGATTCCTTTTTTGCTGCTGCTTTCATTTCCCTCGTTTTTGTGGAAACTGCGGCATAAATTGCTTCCGGCGGCATTGGCATTACTATGCTGGAATCTGGGCGCATTTCTCATACCCAATGCCTATATCAAAACGATTAATTACGGCGCTGAACTGAATCTGATTATGAAGATTGCAAAAGAAGGAAAAGCGGATGGTATTGTCTTCATTGCCCGAGAAAGGGTGATGCTGGAGAACTACCTATCCATTCAAAGTGCTGACTACCAGAAACTTTTCAGGGATGCAGGCATACAACTGATGGATACAGATTCGCTTGGCACAAAGCAAAAACTGCCGGTATACACGGATATTTTTGATTATCCCATGCCTATAAGCAGAAACAGCATGGTTTCTAACAACAATTTTACCAAACCTGCCCATGCCGCATTGACAGGATCCATACATACTTTGTATGGCGAATTGTATATTTACAAACTGTCTTCAGAAAAATGAATCGTTACAGCTGTGTCTTATCATCCCTAATCCTTTTTCTCTCGACGGGACAACTTTGCGCACAGCAGGCAATCTGGCCTCAAAATGGAACTGTTTATGACAATAAAATCCACCGAATTGATATTTTCTTACCAAAAGACAGCTGGGTAAAGATGAATAACAATGTATGGGATAATATTTATTTCCGTTCATTGTTTATTTACGATCAAAAGGACAGTGTAATAGATATCGGCATGCGGGTAAAGGGCAATTCATCCCGCAATGCAGAAAAGAAAAGCTACAGGCTGGATCTGGCAGGATTTAAGGCTCAGACATATCAAGGTCTTAAAAACATGAATCTGAATGGCAACCAGAATGACCCTTCCGCTGTGCGTGAATATCTGAGTGCGAGGTTTCTGGCTCGTGCGGGTATAGTGTCGGCGAGGTGCAATCCTGTGGAACTGTATGTTAATGGGACATTTCAAGGTCTAAGAAACCATGCTGAATACATTGACAAAACTTTCCTGGATTCCCGATTCGGTGAAAGTTCCGGAAACCTATACAAATGCAGCTGGCCCGCAGATCTTGGATGGCTTGGCGCATCACAGCAACCCTACAAGGATCTCATTAATCCTTCCCCATTAAATGAGCGGGCTTATGATCTTAAAACCAATACGGTGGCTGATGATTACAGCGATCTGGTTTACTTTATTAACGTAATCAATAACAGTCCAAAAGATTCCTTTGCGGTGTGGATTGAACAGGTTTTCGATGTAAATGCCTATCTGAAAGTATTGGCAGCTGAGGTTTTGATGGGGCACTGGGATAATTATTTTTACAATAAAAACAATTACTTTCTATACCACAGAATGTCTGATAACCGCTTTGTGTATATTCCTTACGACATGGATAACACATTTGGGGTACAATGGGGGGTATCGGATATCCAAAAAAGAAACATTCATTCCTGGGGTAATCTATCATCATCCAAAGCACCGCTAACCTACAAGATTTTGAATATAACGAAGTGGAAAATGGCCTACGAACAGGAATTGCGAAACCTTATTGACGGGGCTTACAAAACAGACAGCCTGTTTGCCATTATTGACTTTCACAAAACAATTGTAGCATCATCAGTTTCAAAAGATCCCTACTACAATGGCACTTTAACTTCCGATTACGGATTTAAGGTGTCAGACTGGCAGCAGGCCGATACCAAAGCCTGGGGCAAACATGTCAGCTATGGAGTAAAACCCTTTATCAGTGAGCGAACCACAAGCGCCCTACAGCAAATGATTTATCCCGCAGGAACCGGCCTAATTACGAAAAACCGATTGTCCATATACCCCAACCCCGCCTCGGATATAGTTTATTCGCCTGTCCTTGCCGGCAAAAATGTGCATATTTACCAGACAAACGGCACACTTATCAAATCGTGCAACTCGGCTTCAGGAGAGATTTCGGTAGCCGATCTTTCTGACGGAACTTATATTATGGAATTGCAGGACGCAGTAAAAACCTTACTGCTGATTCGGCACTAATTCTTTCAGGGAATCTATTTTATTAACCTTGCCATTGGCCACACGGTAAATTGTGCCTCCAAACTCCTCAATAAGCCGATAATCGTGGGTAGCCATTACCACACAACGGCCTTCTTGGCAAACCTCCTGCAGCATACGCATTACCTCATCCGAAACATCCGGATCCAGGTTTCCTGTGGGCTCATCTGCCAATATTACCTCAGGATTGTTGAGTAAGGCTCTGGCTATTACCAGTCTTTGCTGTTCTCCACCACTGAGTTCTGAAGGAATTTTATATCCTTTATTTTCAAGTCCCACTTTTGCCAGAACTTCATTGGCTCTGTCAAGTCGCGCCTGTTTGTCTTTCCAGCCTGTGGCTTTAAGCACAAACAACAGATTATCCAGCGCAGTTCTGTCAGTAAGCAGTTGAAAATCCTGAAACACAATGCCCAGTTTTCTGCGCAGATAGGGAATCTGTGACTTTTTAAGGTTTTGCAAATTCATTCCGGCCACCTGGCCACTGCCTTCATTCAGCAACAACTCACCATATAATGTTTTGAGCAAACTGGATTTACCTGAACCGGTTTTACCGATTAGGTAAGCAAATTCACCTTTGTTTATGCGCAAATTCACGTCTGTGAGCACCGGAATTCGGCCCTGATAAATGGTTGCGCTTTGGATTTCTACAGGAAATTCCACACTTCAAAGAAAAGCTACCTGCTGAAAGATTGTATGACAAGATGTCCACACCCTCTGGAAAGTGTCAGGACTATACCAAATTCCAGTCTATGGGATCAATTCCATTGTCTTGCAGCCAGTGATTGGTTCGGCTAAAGTGCTGATTACCAAAGAAGCCTTTATCTGCAGAATATGGACTGGGATGATGTGATTTAAGCACAAGGTGCTTTGACGCATCAATTAGTTCCTCTTTCATTTGCGCTTCGCGTCCCCAGAGAATAAATACCAAATGCTCGTGCATATCACTGAGTTTTTGAATGGCGGCAGCGGTAAACTCTTCCCAACCATGCCCGTGGTGAGATTTGGGCTGACCTGCCCTAACCGTAAGAATGGTATTAAGCAACAGCACGCCGTTGTGCGCCCAGGGCTCAAGATTACCACTGTAGGGAATCGGGCAACCAACATCATTATGCAATTCCTTGAAAATATTTACCAGTGAAGGTGGTTTTTTCTGTCCGTCACTTACCGAGAAACACAATCCATTTGCCTGCCTGGGACCATGATAAGGATCCTGACCGACAATAACGCATTTAACATCCCAGAATGGAGTATAGTCAAATGCAGCAAAAATCCTGGAACCGGGAGGATAAATTACATATCCGGCCTGCCTTTCCTTTACTAGGAATTGTTTTAGATAATGAAAATAAGGCTTTTCAAACTCATCCTTCAGAATTTCATACCAACTGTCTTCAATTTGAACCGATTTTTCTGCTCTCGCTGCTGCTTCCATGGCTTCAATAAATGCTTATTATAAATATACAAAATAAAACGCAAATATGCAAGTTTTTATTGGGAATTCAAAGGATAATCAGCCTTTAAATCAGGCGAGAAGCTCTTCCAGTTCCTGCATATTCAGACCCGCCAAAATGCTATCTTCATCGGGGATAATACTTTCTGCAAGGTGTGTTTTCTTTTTCTGCAAATCAAGTATTTTCTCTTCTATGGTGTTTTTGGTAATAAACTTATAGGAAAATACCGCTTTATCTTGCCCGATGCGGTGAGCCCTGTCTTCGGCCTGCCTCATTGTAAAAGGATTCCACCAAGGATCCGCCAGAAAAACATAATCAGCCGCCGTAAGGTTAAGGCCTGCATTTCCGGCGCGCAAACTGAGCAGAAATACTTTCACATGGTCATTTTCCTGAAAGCGTTTTATTGCCTCTGCCCTCTCCTTTTCATCCATACTTCCATCGAGATAACTGTATTCGATACCATCGGCCTGCAACATATCCTCAAATACCGACAAATAGCTTACAAACTGGCTAAACAACAAAACCTTATGGCCGCCCTCAACGGCCCTTTGCAACATTCGCCTTATTTCATCGTCTTTACCCGATTGCCCTTGATAATCATCATCTTTCAAAACAGGATTCAATGCCAACTGCCGAAGGTGCATGAGACCATTAAATATTTTAAGTCTGGACCGCGCCATCCCCACCTGGCTAACGTGCTCAAGTATTTCGTTTCTGTACTGGCTTTTGGTTTTTTCATAACACTCAGCCTGTTCAGGTGTCATTTCGCAATAGTGCACTTTCTCCACCTTCGGCGGCAGTTCCTTGGCAACTTGTTTTTTGGTTCTGCGCAACACAAAGGGATTCAAAATTCTTTTTAATTCCGTGGTGCGTCCGGCATCCTGATTTTTCTCTATTGGCCTTATAAAATTCTTTTCAAAATAGCCATAGGAACCCAAAAGGCCACGATTCAAAAAGTTCATCTGACTCCACACATCCAGTAAAGTATTTTCGATGGGCGTGCCTGTAAGCGCCAGCCTGTAGGCCGAATCAATTTTCAGCAGGCTCCTTGCGGTTAGGGATGTTGGATTTTTAATAGCCTGACTTTCGTCTATTACCACAAGTCGGAAAGGTATTCGCTGCAATTCTTCAATATCATTGCGCATGGTACCATAGCTCATAATAATGAGATCGCTCTGTGCAAATTTGGGCAGGAGCCTGTTTCGTGATATACCTGTATAAATGAGGGTTTTAAGGGAAGGACAGAATTTTTCGGCTTCTGCCTGCCAGTTATAGAGCAATGATTTGGGTGCAATTACCAGGCAAGGCATGGGCTTTTCCGGAATCTCCGTATTCTGGGCCGCTCCATTGAGCACCGCTTCGGCCGGGGTGAACAAATCCAGCTGCGGTATATCTGCTGATATTGGTGTCTCTCCGGCTAAAAAACCTCCTTCACCCATGATTTCATTCATGGGCAAGGATGAAATATGCTTAATTACAGCAAGCGTTTGCAGTGTTTTCCCCAAACCCATATCATCAGCCAGCAATGCACCAATTCTGTGCTCAAAGAGAAACCTGATCCAGTTGTAGCCTTCCACCTGATAGTGACGCAATTCTGCATTCATGCCTGTAGGCAAAGGGTATTCGGGAATATTATCAGATTGCAGCAGTTTCTCCCAGCCCGATTTGGCCACATCCACATCAACGTAGTCAGACAAATCATCCAGCAATGAAAAATGCATGTTTCTTACCCGGAAGCAATCACCCTCTACATCGGCAAGGTGTGCAATTTTTCCAAAACGGGTAAACCATTCATCGGGTAAGATGGCAATTTCTCCATTGGGCAAGACAAACTCTCTGCGCTTTTCCAAAATATTCTTTTTCAGTCTAATAAATGGAATTTCAAATGTTCCAAAGCGCACCACGGCAAGCACATCAAACCAGTCTGCACCTTTGGTAAGTTTTACATCCAGACTCACCGCACCGAGATAAAATCGTATATCAGACACTTCCTGATCCACCTGAAAACCATTGCGCTGCAACAATTCCGAATGGGTGTTGAGCCATGAAATAAGCTCATAGGATTGTCCATCGTTTGGCAAGGCAAATAGGCTTCCTTCTATATTTTCAAGTCCCAGTTCTTTCAGCAAAGCGATTTTCTCACTTTCCAGACTCAACGATCGTCTTATGCGATGAAAAATAAAATCCCGGTCCTTTTTTTCCAGCGAGACATTCACTTTTTTATGGATGTGAAAAGGAAAATTCCAGCCACCATATTGAAAGTAAAGGCTAAGATATTGTTTATCCTGAAACAATTTGTTGAGCCGTATTACAGGCCTGGCAGGCAACTGCTCCGTTACAATCTGAAGGCCTTTGGCGAAAACATCATGATTTTCCAGCAACGGCTTCACAAACTTATCCATGTAGCTGTCTTCCTGATGGGGTTCCACATGAATGTACTTTTTGCTCAAAAAAGGCCTGATTTTCTTTCCATCAATATGCTTGGGAAAGTATAGCAATTTGTTGGGCGTGATAAGCCAGGCGGGATTTTCTGATATTATTTCCGAATCGTTGTGGTAGAAGTCAACTTTTTCATTGTTGTTGCGAATGGTGGCAAAATAGTTTGTGCCTTGTTCGTCTCTTCGGAAATGAAACAATACAGTTGCCGGTTCCTCCGAATAATGGATTTCCTCACCCTGTGCCTGCCCTGTTTTTCCCGCCCAGTACATAGGATAATTCTTTATGATATCCAGCACTTTAGATAGCTTCTTCTCAATATAAGGTCGAACAATTTTATTGAGTTCGGGGGTATAGTGTTTCAAGAGAAATTCACTGGAACGAATGCGTTTGTTTCCTGTGTAAAAACGCTTCATTATACTATCCACCTCAAACTCTTCCAGGATTCTGACAACCTCGGTCTGCTCGTTATTCAAATTAAAATATGAAGTTGTTTGCTGCCTTACTCTTTGGTAGGTGAGAGAATAATCACCATTTGCCAGCAACTGCACAGCATTGGCTTCCACCAAAAGTCCGAAATACGGATGTCTTACAAATGTAAAAACAACCTCAAACGGCTGGGTATTGACCACTTCCATTGCCATGCTTCACAAGATAAACCTTCAAACTAACAACATTCAGAGCAGCCCCACAAACGTTTTAGCCTTATTTTCGCAACCAGTTATCCACGCAATCTCAATGAGCCAGCATCATTCCTCAACACTAAAAGTAAACTTATATGAAGATTGTTTGGTCCAAATCAATGGGCTTCTTGAAGAGGAAAACGATTTGATTGCAGGACTGGCGAATGTTTCGGCGGTTTTGAAAAACGCTTTTAACTGGTGGTGGGTAGGTTTTTATCTGGTAAAAAATCAGGAACTTGTATTGGGGCCTTTCCAAGGGCCTGTAGCCTGCACGCGCATAGCAAACGGCAAGGGAGTTTGCGGAACATCATGGGCGCAAAACAAATCCATTGTAGTAGCTGATGTACATGCATTTCCCGGCCATATTGCCTGTTCGGCAGAAAGTAACAGCGAAATTGTGGTTCCTGTAAGAAAAAATAATATTGTGGTAGCCGTGTTGGATGCAGACAGCGAACATTTTTCGTGTTTCGATGAAACAGATCGATTGTTTCTGGAAAAAATTTGTGCAACTTTGGAAAATCTCTTTTAAGCGGGTAAAATGGCAGGAAAAAAGAATATTGTATTGCTAATAGTGGTAGCCTCATTGGGCTATTTCGTGGATATATACGACCTGATTCTCTTTAACATCATAAAAAAAGAGAGCATGGAATCTTTGCATATTGCTCCGGAATTTGAGACTACACTTTTTAACTGGCAAATGACCGGCATGCTTTTCGGTGGCCTACTATGGGGAATATGGGGAGACCGAAAGGGTCGCGTTTCCGTGCTTTTTGGCAGTATTCTATTGTACAGTTTTGCCAATATTGCTAACGCATTTGTTTCCAACCTTACGGAATATTCTATATGGCGTTTTATTGCCGGTGTAGGTCTGGCCGGCGAGTTAGGAGCAGCAATAACCCTGGTGGCGGAAAGTATGCCTACCAAAAAACGTGGCATAGGTACCATGATTATTGTAACCTTTGGTGCACTCGGCGCTGTATTTGCTTTCTGGGTATCCAATCTCAGTCAGCTCAGTGCTTACATTCAGGATTTTTCGGGTATGAAAATTGAAAACTGGCAAACCGCCTACATAATGGGAGGCGTTTTAGGACTGGTTTTACTGGCATTGAGGGCAGGAACATTTGAGAGTTCCATGTTTCATGAACTGAAAAATACCAATGTAGTAAAAGGCAACTTTTTTATGTTGCTGCGCGACTGGCCCACATTCAAAAAATACCTGGCTTGTATTGTGATTGGCTTGCCTGTGTGGTTTGTGGTAGGCGTGCTCATTGCATTGTCGCATAAATTTATTGCAGAGAATCATCCCGGCGCGTTGGGTCACATAAAAACCTCAGAGATGGTTATGTGGAGCTACCTGGGACTCAGCAGCGGTGATTTGCTCTCTGGATTGCTTTCTCAGCTTTTCAAGAGCCGAAGAAGGGTAATCTTTATTAACCTTATTGGGATTGCAGTACTTACCGGCGTGTATTTGTTTAATCAGAACCTTTCGCCGGGCGGTCTAAAAACCATGAGTTATCTGCTGGGTCTGGCAACCGGATACTGGGCATTGTTTGTCACCAATGCCAGCGAGCAGTTTGGCACAAATATCCGAAGTACGGTTACGGCAACGGTACCTAACTTTGTACGCGGTGGTGTGGTTCCGATAACAATGGGTTTTACGGCTTTAGCGGAGTTAAAGATTGGCACAATGCCTAATTCTATTGCTGCAATTATTGTTGGGACTGTCTGCATTTTGCTTGCCATTTGGGGTACATATACCGTAAAAGAAAGCTTCCACAAAGAATTAAATTACGTGGAAGAGTAATTTACACCAGATACACTGAGAGATTATCGGGGTCAGTGCTATCAAACTGCACATGCTCCTGCAGTGTAGTGGCAATGGAAATGCCGACATAATCAGCTTTTACGGGGAAATTGCGGTGTTCGCGTTTTGCCAGAAAAACAGTACCAATACTGACCGGCTTTTGACGGTAAATTTCCGATAAAACCAACATCAGTGTACTTCCTGTGTTAATCACATCATCCATTAGCAGTATATGCTTTCCGGCAAAATCTGCTTCCGGTAAAAAAACGACTGAATCTTTTTCTACCACGGCATTTACATTCTTCACCCTTAATTCACTGTCAATTGCTGTAATTTTTTCACCCAGCAATTTAGAAAGTGCAAAACCACGGCTGTTCAGGCCACAGATAACCAGTTCGCCGCTATTGATGTGCTTTTCGCAGATCTCGCAGGCCATTCTTTCAAGCTTAGTAAGAATTTCTGAATGGTTGAGTATTGGGGTTTTGGCAGAATTCATAGATTTGATACAGCAAACTTACTAATTATGCTCAGAGTTCTGTAATACCTGAAAGATTTTTACGCAGGCGGCTCAGGTAGCGGTGTTTTTGATATAGAGCTGCGGCTTCACGCAGTATTTCCTGGGAATAACCATGGTGGACAGCGGACAAATCTGCTGATTCCGTTAGTACCAAGAGCACTTTTTCATTTTCATGAAAATATTGTCCGAGTTGATTTTCAGCTTCTTCCCTGCTATTAGTGTTGCCGCTGATTGCTTCTTCAATAAGATCGTTAAGGTCCATCATTTCCATTAGAAAATCTCCCGGAAGTAATTGCTCTTGTTCTGTGTTAATACCGTGCAGTGCAAGCATGCATTTTACCCTGCTATAGGTATCGGACAAAAGCGCATAAGCCTGATTGTTTGCAGCAGTCTGCTCCACAGCTTGTCTGTGCATATCAGGGCTGCCTGCGTGAAAATCCGGATGCCATTTGCGCTGGTTGGCCAGAAACTGTTTACGCAGTGCCTGACTATCGATATTGAATCGGGGTTCTAAATCAAAGAATGCGAACGGATTCATGGCTGGAAGATACCCAGGGCTCTTGTAATATCAACCCAGAATATAAATATCATCAACGAGCCCAGTATTACCATACCTATAACTTGCCCTATATACAAAGCCTTTTCACTAACTTTTTTACGCGTAATTATTTCCCAAAGTAGAAACATCACATGTCCACCATCCAGCGCCGGAATGGGCAGGATATTGAGGAATGCCAGACCCAGTGAAATCATGGCTGTGAGACCCCAAAAGTTAATCCAATCCCAGGTAGAACCATACATTTGTGCCATTCCTACCGGACCTGCCAGTGATTTTCGTGGATCAACCTCACCGCTAAACATTTTACCGAAACCTTTTGCATTGGCTGCCAAAAATGAGAAAGCCTTTACTGCTCCAATTCCTGCTGATTCAAAAAATCCGTATTGAATGGTTTTTTCCTGTTCTTCAAACCCAAACAGTTTGGGTTTGAAACCAATGGTGCCGTCTGACTCTACTTTTAGCGAGATATTCACTGTCTCTGTAGCATTGGCTTTAAGCACTGTAAGTACTATCGTCTTATTTTTTTTCTGCTGAATTGTCTCCTTAAAATCCAGAAAACCGGGAACTTTCTGGCTGTCAATGGCAATAATCAAATCCTCCTTGGACAATCCTGCCTTGGCTGCGGGTGTACCATCAACAACTGAGGCTATTTTAAAATTAAACCGGGGAGAAATTATAGGAAGTTCAGATTTTTCGGCAAGCACTTCCTCCAGATTAGACGGGAGCTTTATTGTGGTATCTTTCCCGTTTCGGTTTATCTGAATATCGTGTTGATTGCCCATGATAAAATCCGGATTGGCAAATTCTTCCAGAAAATTCTCACTGGGTTTTCCATTAAAAGCGATGATTTTATCTCCTGTCCGGAATCCGATTTTTTTCCCAATGGGACCGGCATAGATTCCACCTGATTCATTTACAGCCTGT
>RGEC01000062.1 GCA_009918425.1 Bacteroidota bacterium | reverse complement strand
ACTTTGGCGGTAAGGGGCATGAGGACCACCGTTTTCCGGACCCTCATCAATTTCAATGCCTACCCACTTCAAAGCTTCTATAATATAGGCCTCAGCACCCGGCACAAAGCGATTCTGATCGGTATCTTCAATCCTGAGAATCATAGTACCGCTGTGTTTGCGGGCAAAAAGAAAGTTGTATAAAGCCGTGCGGACGCCACCAATGTGGAGAGGACCGGTAGGACTGGGAGCAAAACGAACTCTTACGGGACGGGACATAAAAGGTGCAAAAATAACGATTTCCCTGCGGATTTAGGCAAAATCAGGCGGTGGCGGCTTCTATGGCTTTGCGGACACTGCCGTATTTCAGAAGCATTTCTCTGGCTTCCGTTTCAGATAGTCCGACAGACTGCATTACCATGCGGGTACCACGTTCTATGAGCTTATCGTTGCTCAATTGCATATCCACCATCTTATTGCCCACTACATGCCCCAAACGTATCATTACCGAAGTAGTGATCATATTCAGTATCATTTTGGTGGCAGTACCTGCCTTCATGCGTGTGCTTCCGGTAACAAATTCCGGTCCGGTAACAACCTCCACCGGAGCATCACTGGCCGTGGCAATGGCAGACCCCGGATTACAAACGATACATCCGGTTGCAATTCCGTTTTCACGGCATGTATTCAAAGCCCCCAACACGTATGGTGTGCGGCCGCTCGCAGAAATGCCTACCACTACATCCATTTCGTTAACTTTATATTCCTGCAAGTCACGGAATCCCTGTTGAGTATCATCTTCGGCAAATTCAACAGCTTTTCTGATTGCGGTATCACCGCCTGCAATAATACCAATCACCCGACCATGCTCAACACCATAGGTGGGAGGACATTCACTGGCATCCACTATGCCCAGACGTCCGCTGGTACCGGCTCCCATGTAAAACAGCCTGCCACCGATATGCATTCTCTCATATACAAGCTGGCAAAGTGCTGCAATCTGTGGTAATTTTTCCTGTACTGACAGGGCTACGCCCATATCCTCCGTATTTATACCCTGAAGCAGCTCCGGAAATGTGAGCTTGTGCAGATTTTGATGGTGCGAATCCTGCTCGGTTACATTCATGATGCCGATTGTTTGGTATATGCGTTTACATGTTCAACCCAAAGCTCATATAGGTTGTCTGACAAAACCCTTGGAAACTTGCTCTGTCCGCCCAGTTTAAGGTGCTTTTCCAGAAAATCCAGAAAAACCTGTTCGGGTAAAACCTGCAAATACATGCCGGTAAGCACATGTATTCTCTCGGTATGGTAATCATCGTTCAGTTCGCGAAGGTGCTGATCCAGGCTGCGGCGTATGGCTTCTGCATCCAAACCTGAATTATGATTGGCTAAATACCAGTGATGGGCAAATGCATTGCCTTCTTTTAAACCTTTTACGGTAAATTCTGTAAAATCTGTTTTAAAATCTTCAGCCGTTCTGCGAAGCGCCTCCATCATATTGTCTACACTGAGATGTTCGCCCGTGATGCTGAGAAACTGTTTGGTTCTGCCGGTAATTTTAATTTCACAAGAATCCGGATTGGTAAAACGTATGGTGTCTCCAATCATGTAGCGCCAAGCACCTGCGGAGGTGGTTAAAATAATGGCATAATCAGTATCCGTTGTCACATCCTCAAGCCCAATTGCTTTTGCTGTAGGTTTTAAATTGCTGTCGGCATCAAAATTCTCTTCATTGAAAGGTACAAACTCAAAATAGGTGTTATTTCTGAACACCAGCCTCATTCCGGAAGCATGCGGTTTGGTTTGGTTGGCAATATAGGCTTCACTGGCCAGGTACGATTCCATATAGGTTATTGGCCTGCCCATCATAGAATCCAGAGATTGTTTGTAAGGAGCCAGGGACACCGCACCCCAGCAGTATATGCTGAGATTGGGCCATATCTCGTGAATATTGTTCACATTGTATCGCTTAATAATGCGCTCAATAAGCAACCGCATCCATGATGGGGCTCCTGCCAGCATTACAATATCCCACTTGGGCGCTTCTTCAACTATTCTGTTTACCTTTTCTTCCCAGTCCTTGATGGCGGTTATATCTGGGCCCGGACGGCTAAAGCGTTCAAACCAGTTAGGAATATTTGCGGTGGTTATGCCGCTCAAATCTCCACTGTAACTGATACCATTGTAATTTAAATCGGTGCAGCCCCCTAACATAAGGTAATCTTTGGCAAGAAAATCCTTGGGCACGTCTGTAAGAGCCATAGCCAGCAGCTGCCGGCGTGATGCCCTGATCATGGCTTTCAGCTGATCATTTGTAACCGGTATGTATTTGCTGGCACCTTCAGTTGTTCCTGAACTTAAAGCAAAATGGGTACACTGACCCGGCCATGTTATATCTGATTCACCGTTGTATTGGCGTAACCACAAATCATGCATCTGACTGTAGGTTACCAGCGGCACTCTCTTTCGGAATTCTTCCAACGGGTTTTTGGATATGATGATATCATCAAAACCATATTTGCGGCCATACTCTGTATTTCTGGCCTTGAAAAGCATCTTCTTAAGTGTGGTTTCCTGCCATTTTATCGCTTTGGTGCGGTTAAAATTGAAAATATCCGTAATCTTAGAGCCACGGTTTAACAATTGCGATAAAAAATCACGTCCGTTCATTACTGAGGCAAAAATACGAATTTGTAAAAGCATATGTAATAATTGCCCGGATAGAAGATAAATACCCGAAATTTGCAGCGTGGAAAGCGGTTTGTCCCTCAATGATGAAATACGCCTGAAATGGTCTCAGGTAATGGTTTTTTTAGAAAACCGGTTTGATAAAAAACCGGATCTGAATGCCATTTTATTTCTGATTGGAATCCGTGAACTGGGCGAATTGCCAGAAAAAAAATTCACCAAAGAAGAAAAAACCTACCTCATGCACATGGCCAATTGCAAGCTCTTCAGTTACTCCGGATATTATCGCATGAATGGACACGATAAAAAGGGATGGCCTTTGTGGGAAAACATTAAACCCCTCCCCAACCTTACCCTGATTGAGCAGGAACATGTGCTCAGGCAACACATAATTGAATATTTCGAGAAAGAAGAAATCATCCTATTTACGATATGAGAACTTACCATGTCTTAACCACGCTTATGCTGATTGCCCTTGCTGCATGTCAGTCTAAAAACAGCCATACCGATCAGGTAGACAGCACGCGAAAAGCCCTTGATGAAACCTACAAACCACTGGCTCCGGATACGGCTGCCATGAGAAAATACACAAAAGTAGAAATGGTCACTGATCTTGGCCGTATAGAAATGGTGCTGTTTGATGCCACGCCCAAACACCGCGATAACTTTCTGAAATTGGTTCGCACCCGCTATTACGAAGGCACCCTGTTTCATCGAATTATAAAAGAATTTATGGTGCAGGGCGGTGATCCCGAAAGCAAGGGTTCAAAACCAGGAGCTATGCTTGGACAAGGTGGTCCGGGTTATACACTGGATGCCGAAATTTCAGATACCCTTTACCATTTCAAAGGTGCCCTTGCCGCGGCAAGGCAAGGAGATGAAGTAAATCCGGAAAGAAAAAGTTCGGGCAGTCAGTTTTATATCGTGAGCGGAAAACCTGTCAACACAGCAGAGATGAAGGAAGTGCTCAAACAGAAAGCATTCATGCGATTTATGCAGGATCCTGAAAATATTTCCTATCAGATGCGCTACCAAGTCGCCACGCAAAGACAAGATGGCGCCGCATTGCAGGATTTGCAGAGCGAACTGGAAAAGAAAATCGGGCCTATGGTTGAAACTGATTATCAAAAAATCCCACAGCGGGTGAAACAAATTTATGCTACCTGGGGTGGTTCTCCGTTTCTGGATAAGGATTACACCATTTTTGGATTTGTAACCAAAGGTTATGATGTGCTGGAAGCCATGCAAACGGCAGAAACCGGTGAAGGCGACCGTCCTGTAAAGGATATTCGCATATTATCGGTAAAGGTTTTGCCGTAAACACTTGCGCAATTCAGAAATTTGCCTTATATTTGCATCACTTTCCTAAAAAAATAACGGAAGGGGACAAGCCGAAAGCAGTCCCCTTTTTTATTGACTATGGCAAATTTGGAAACCAGACTTAAGGCACTCGTGGAGCAGGAGACACCTGCTTTCGAACTGTTTTTGGTGGGCCACAGCGGCAGCCCGGCAGGCTTCTATCGTTTTTATGTTGACGGGGAAGAACCCGTTACCATGAACCGCCTGTCTGCCTTCACCCGCCATGTTTCTCAGAAAATTGACGAGGGTGATTTTGGTGACCGTAAATTTACCTTCGAAATTTCTACGCCCGGAGCCGATAAACCACTCGCTGATTTAAGGCAACTGCCAAAGCACTGCGGCAGAACCTTGGAAATTGAAACGGTGGAAGGCGCAAAAATGGAAGCCAAACTGATTGCTCTGGAAGGAACAGAGCTGCAACTGGAAGAACAGATTGTGCTAAAAGGAAAGAAAACAGAAACCAGACCCATGCAATTGGCCTGGGAAAACATTAAAAATGCAACAATAAAAATAACTTTCAACTGATATGAGCAAAGCCAAAACCAAAGAGCTGGGCATGAGCCTGATTGAGAGTTTCTCAGAATTCAAAGAATTCAAGAACATCGACAGGGCCACCATGATGCGTGTACTGGAAGACGTATTCCGCAGTATTCTGCGAAAGAAATACGGTCCCGAAGCCAATTTCGACATCATTATCAACATCGAAACCGGTGATATTGAAATGTATCACCTGCGTCTGATTGTAGAGGAGGGTGAAGTAGAAGATCCCAACCTCCAGATCAGCCTCAGCGAAGCACAACAGCTGGAACCCGATTACGCCGTAGGCGAAGATTGTATTCAGCAGGTGTTTCTGGATGACTTCGGTCGCCGCAGTATCCTCAATGCCCGTCAAACCCTGATGAGCAGAATTATCGAGCTGGAAAAAGACGAATTATTCCGCAAATACAAGGACAAGCGTGGCGAAATTCTTAGCGGAGAAGTATATAATGTATGGAAACGCGAAATCATGGTACTTGACGATGAAGGCAATGAACTGATTCTGCCAAAAGAACACATGATTCCCCGCGATATGTACAAAAAAGGCGATACCCTGCGCGCTGTAATTCACGAAGTGAACATGGACAAAGGTTCGCCACGTATTATACTCTCACGCACCAGCCCCGAATTCCTGGAACGTCTGTTTGAACTGGAAGTTCCCGAAATTCTGGATGGACTGATTACCATAAAAAAGATTGTAAGAGAGCCCGGTGAGCGCGCCAAAGTAGCAGTGGAAAGCTATGATGACCGCATTGATCCTGTAGGAGCTTGTGTGGGTGTGAAAGGTGCCCGTATTCACGGCATTGTGCGTGAACTGCGCAATGAAAACATCGACGTAATCAATTACACCACAAATTTGTCACTGTTCATCCAGCGCGCCCTGCAGCCTGCCAAAATTACCCGTATGGAACTGGACGACACCAACAAAAAAGCCGATGTGTTTTTGGATGCTGATCAGGTATCGCTTGCTATTGGTAAAGGTGGACACAACATCAAACTGGCCGGTAAATTATCGGGCTACCAGATCGAGGTTTACCGCGTGAATGTAGAAACTCAGGATGAGGATGATGTGGAACTCGATGAATTCCTGGATGAAATCGATGCCTGGATTATTGATGAATTCAAGAAAATCGGACTGGATTCTGCACGCTCCGTGCTGAGGGCCAGCAGCGAAGATCTCGTTCGCCGCACTGAACTGGAAGAAGAAACCATTCAGCAGGTGAAGGATATTCTGAAAGCTGAATTTGAAGACTGATAGGTGATGATGCTTTTCATTCCATGAAAAATATCGTCGCCACAGTGGTGGAAATATGCAAAGTAATGCCGCATATTGCCGCCAAAATAGCGAATAGAGAGGTTTAGTTCCGCCGGCCCCATGCCGTCGGAACCAAACCCCAACATTCCGAATTGGCATTGCAGAGGATTAAACGTAAATTTGAACACGAAACATGGCGGAATACCGTTTAGCTAAAGTTGCCAGCGAGCTCAATCGCAGTTACCAGATTCTGGCTGAAACCCTTAAAGGCAAGGGTTTTAGCGTAGACGCAAAACCAACTACCAAAATTACCGAGGAAATGTACCAGGTGCTGGTACAGGAATTTGCCGCGGACAAAAGTGCCCGGGAAGAGGCCAACAAACTCAAAACAAACAGGGATGGCAAACCAGTGCCTCCTGCCCCCGCGGCTAAAACCCAGCCGGCTAAAACCGAAGAACCGGAACCCGTAAAAACTCCGCCTGCAAAACCAGAAACCATTACAGCACCGGCGGTTGAAGAAACCGAAAAAATCGAGGCCCGCAAAGAAGAACTCAGTGGTCCAAAAATTCTCGGTAAAATAGAAATTGCCCAGAAAAAGGGTAAAACACCCAAGGCTGAAGAGAAGCCTGCAGACAAAAAATCGGTTAAAAAGGTTGAAAAACCCGCAATATGAAATGAAACCTTCGGGTTACTGCTGGTTTTGTCAGCGAATGTTCAGTTTCGCGTCAGAACGTGGAAAGGCGGCCCCTGAAGAATGAGCCATCCCCTCATTTTAGGGAGGTTCAACAATGGAGACAGCGCTATGGCAACAGCAGAAGCCGCACGCCCGATGACCGCAGAAGAGAAGAAAGTGATCTTCGCTTCGTCACTGGGTACCGTGTTCGAGTGGTACGACTTTTACCTTTACGGTTCGCTCGCCGCAATCATTGCGAAGCAGTTTTTCAGCGGCTTGGACGCTGGTTCGGCATTCATTTTCACTGCCTTGAGAAATGTTTTCAGGTCTTCCCTATAGGTCAGAAGGTTACGTACAGGGTGAATGAGGTCTTTGGATTGTAGAGTCTTGGACAGGTCTGTCATATACTCCTTGTAGCGTGTGAGAGCGTTGCGCATTGTCTCGTCCATTGAGGTGGATGCCAACCTACGCTCTGTGATTTCGTATTGCTGATTTAACAAGGAATTTAGCTTCTGAAGAGTATCTTGGGCTACAGCAATTTGTTCTTGTGTAAAGACTTCTTCAGAATGTGGCACCAGCTCTACAGTGTTGAAGAGTTTTAGAACCATAGGGGTATGAAGACCATTCATTGGATGGAGCTCACGCCAAGACTTCTGCTGCGTATAAAAGCCACTTACAATTTCCTGCATTGATGAATTTTTGATGGGGCTATTGGTATTCTTCCAGACATCAATGGAGGAACGAACATTCTTCAGATACTCACGATGAGGCGCCTTGATAGACTCCAGAACATTACATTCCTTGTCTAGCCACTCAAGCTCCTTGTCTGCGTCAGCAAAAAGTTTCTCTAGTATCTCGTCTGGGATTGGCTCTTCTGTATATAGCTCTCTAATTGACCCTTTTACAACAACAGAGTGTTTGGGTGTTATATGAATCATCCCTAGTTCATAGGATGGGTTGAGCAGTTCAACGGATGGCTTAGACGGTTCAGAAACCTTGTCTTGAATGTCTAGAAGAGCTGTGAGGTCCGTCCCCTCATTGTCTTCAGTGCATTTTACTTCTTCTGTAGCCTTTTGCTCTTTGCTGAGTTGGCTGAACTTGAATAATTGTTTAGGGTCCTCCTTGACCAAGTCATCAATGGCCAAGTCCACATTTCCAATACGACGAAAGAGAATTTGACTGACTTCTGCTGGAGTCCACTTGAAGTGGAGCGCAGGAATATTAATACGCTTCCATTGAGCATCAGTTAGCTTTGTGTCATAATGGCGCTCCAAGTGGAGCTTCAGCACTTGCGCATTATGCTTCTCAAACTCCAACATCATATCAAACCGACCAGGACGCAAGAGTGCCTCATCTAGACGCTCAGGGTAATTCGTAGACAGAATAATAATACGACCAGGTGTCTCGCGTACACCATCCAAGACATTCAAGAGAGTAGCCAAGTCTAGCTTATCTTCCTCCTTTTCATCCTTGCCCTGTATCATCCTTTGCGCGACATCCTTGCCCTGTGTCTGTTTGAGCCACTCAATCTCAGCATCCAGCTTCAGCTTACGCTCTTGCTCCTTTTCGGTATCTTCAGCCGAACGCTTCACGACCACCGAATCCATCGCATCAATGTCCTCAATGACATAGACACGCTGCTTGATAGGAATATTCAGCATTTCCATCTTGCCGTCTTGAAGGATATTCACATTGTCATTATAGAAAAGGTCCTTGATTGCTTCTTTGGTCTTAATCGCACCCAGTGAAATGTTGAAAATGTGGCGCTTAGTCTCATTAGCAATCGCCTTGATGGTAGAGGTCTTGCCACATCCAGGATGACCATACATGACGATACCTAGCGTGTGAGGAATACCTTTGGCATCATACCAGTCACGGCGACGCATAAAGAACTGGACACGCTCGGCGAGTTCATCAATTTGACGCAGATAGACATTATTCAGCACACGATTGCTCTGGAACTTGCTCTTACTAAACGTACAATGCGAGGGCGACAAGGGATTGCGATAGGGGCCAGCGACTCCTGTGATGTGGTCAAAATAGTAGCTCTCACTACCGAGCTTGTTCTTCTTCTCTTGCTCAAAGCGCTCCATTGCTTGCTCAACAAACTTGTGGAGCCAGGTGATATCGTGATCATACGTTGATAGGCGATAGAGGATAGGCTCTTGCTTCGGTGCTTGACCTCCATTGGCAGTGCTAGACACCATAGGATTCAACTGAGGATTCAAAATCTCAAACCAAATGTCATTGTCAATCATAATCATATCCTTAAAGTTAGGAATCATCTCCACGCCATTGTAGCGGAGACTCCGCACATCAGGGAGCGTACAGACGTGATGCATCACTGCCTCAATACGAGGGTCAACAGCCTTTGTGTCTACCGTGCGCTCGAACTGAATGCATGCTTGTGTCGTCTTCTGAGGTGGTGGTTGTTGTGTTGACGGCATCAGAGGCAAGTCCTTAATCGCCTTCTGGTCAGGGAAGTAGGTGCGCTGAACATAGGCATAGGCAAGGGCAAACATAGCGGGTGCTGACTTGGCAAACTGGTCCCAAAAGAAAAGGATGACCATTGTCCATAGAGAACCAGATGTTGTCTGTCGCCCATCGCCATTCATCATTTTCATGAGGAATTGCATCTTGAATAATTCTAGGAATTGACCTAAACCTGCTTGTGGGACACCAGGTACAGCTTGCATCTGGTGTCTTGATGAACATTACTTTAGACTTGTTTAAAAATCCGCTACTTGAGGAGGAACAGGGCGAGGTAGATTCTCAGCTGATGGATCACGACCATTGGCCGTTTGCCAAAGCATTGAGCCACACACATTATCTTTTTGATTGTACTTGCTGAGACGTGTCGGATTCAAGAAGAAACGGGGGCTACCGCGCAAGTCGCAGACCATCGCTTCCTCAGAACACTTGTATTGACCACTGCGTTCCAACACCTTCGGGTCAGCCAGCTCACGAGCCATCTGAGACTTAGGTTGGGTCTGCGGAGGCAATAGAGAGTACTGTTGGAGAGCATCGGAGTTTGCGGGCATCACATACTGCTCAGGAAAGCACGTGTTGGGACCAGGAAGCAAGTCTTCGTTGAGAGGACGGTCAAGAGCACGGAGTCTAGACTCATTGTCAATGGCCGCTGAGTAACGATTAGGAGGATAGAATTCTCCAGCGCCAGTGACTACCCATGTTGGTGGAACATTGGGTGCAGGTGTCGCGGGGCCAGAGTTCTTGTACTCTAAGCACACCTTAGTCCAAGGACGTGGATCCATCGGGAGCGGAACAGTCATTCCATCAGGAACTGAGTAGCGATAAATCATTGTGGGATCCCAATGCTTCGGTGCACAATAGTGCGATAACTTGGGGTCCAACGTCTTATCATTTCCAAGAGGGATTTTCGCAGGGATAGAACCCTTTGACATTCTAACTTACGGACGACTTATTTTTTACGATTAATTGGTGGTAATGGTGGGAAATTGACTGTCTTAACCAACTTTGACTCTGTGATTTGTATCGATGCACTCCAATCACAATTGTCATTATTAATTTGTGCCCCTGTTACATCAACCCATTGGAAATATAACTGGTCCAAGCGACCAATTGGTGGATTAAATAGAGCTTGATTGGAGACAAATGTTCGGCTATAGGTATTGAAATTACCAAGTAGTAACTTGCCGTGAAATCGATTTACAGCACCAGTAGAATCACGAGTTATCTTGAAATCCTCTTTAGCTGTTGTATCTAGTGTATTAATAGGATATTCAGGATTCAGTCGTAAGTAGATATAATCTTCTAGAATCTTATAGAAGCTTGTTGCTTGATGATAGGTACTATAAGATGTATCTAGTTTTGCAAATCCAAGATTATATCCAAGACCCCAATTTTCTAAGAGGTCCTTGTATTGAGGCAAGAGAGAACTAAACCACAATATACTGAAAGGGATAGGTGCAGTGTAATTCAATCGGCCAATCAACTGAGGAGGGATAATATATTGCATTTGCGTACTAATAAACTGAATCACATTGCTTGTTACATA
>RGEC01000061.1 GCA_009918425.1 Bacteroidota bacterium | reverse complement strand
AAAGAAACATCAATGGCCAATCCTGCAGAGCCTGCTCCGAAACGCTCTTTAACAACCCAGCGTCCGGCAGCAGCAACTTCAGGATTTAAGTAGGCAGGAATAGCGGAAAATCCTTTTGTATGCAGTTTTTCATAAAAAAGATATTTATCCAGGCAGGTTTGTATTGTTTCGGCTGAAGAAACCATGGTATGTATACCGGCCGCCGAAAGTTGTTCCTTTGCATCTGCAAAAAACGGCAGCTCCTGGTCCCTGCTGGGTATAATGGCCCCTATTTCATTTTCCCTGCAGTAATGTATCAATTGGGGTATGCTCAGATCGGTCAACCGGGGCATTTCCCAGAAATCATCCGTAAAATGTCTGCCAATACAGTTTTTATTGGCATCCGCACCCACAACTTTGCTAAAAAGCCCTGTTTTACCGGCTCCTCTTTTTATGGCTTCTGCCATGGAAACTTTCCGGGAAACCGATGTAATCATCACGCTTTTCCTGGAGATGTTTTCTGATACATATGAGCGCTCATGCTCAATAATCTGAGGGATGGCGTCTTCCAGTCTTGTGGGGGGGGCCCAACCTGTCAGGTTTTTAAGCACGGTAATATCGGCTTGTGAAGCTTCATAGGGTATATCGGCCTCGTGTTCCGTGTATTTCAAATCGGGAAAAGAGGCTTTCAAAACCGCCACCACATCAGATACCGGGCGTGCTTTGCCGGTTCCCAGGTTTATGGTGCCGTTAATGTTTGCATGCATAGCCAGCTGAATCAATCCATCGGCAGTGTCTCCAGCATAGATATAATCAAAAATGCCTTCCTTGCGGTAAACGGCGATTTCTTCTCCCGCCAGCAAGGCCCGTATCCAGCGCGAAATCACACAGCGAGAGCCCTTACCATATCCCCGGTATATACGTGCATTTACATACGATTTCTTATCGCTGTTAAACTGCTGTAAAAAACGAAGCTCTATTTCATGGGCCAGCTTGGCCATTCCTGTCAGGTTTCTGGGATAAATGGGGTCTGTTTCCTTTAGAGAATATGGCGCTGTTTGGGGTTCGGCGAAACTGTAAAGTTCAGGATCGTAGATGAGGTAGCTGGAAGCGTTGATTACCCTTTTTACGCTGTCCATGTCTTTGGTTAAGGTAGCCAGGTGGTGGCTTAACCGCACATTGTGCCAGAAGTTTTCTTCCCAAAAGGCATAGGATTCTGTGGAGCGCTCAAACGTAGCCGCCAGGTGAATGAAAATATCCGGTGCAAAGGCATTCAGTTCTTCAAATGTCAGGTAGTTTAAATCGCCTTGCCGGTATTGAACCGAGGGGGCAAAATGGCGGGGGCGGGGTTTAAGATCGCCCACAAGCACAACAGCGCCGCAATCCACCAGTTTTGGAATCAGTTCCTGGCCAATAACACCGGCTCCTCCACTTACAAAAACTCTTTTATTATGTAACATTTTATCTTTTACTGCTTAAACTGCCATGAATCAATGAATCCACAAACTTACCATCAATAAATACATGATCCCGCATGGTTCCTTCCAAATCAAAACCATTTTTTTCCAGTATCGATATATGCCAGTCTCTAATGTTATAGGTCTCGGTAAACACACGGTGTATTCCCAAATCCTGAAATGCCATTTGTCTGATAAGACCGATAAACGCAGAAAAATCCTGCTCATACTGTTGCTTGCCGTGACGGTCGGGATTTAACAAAAAAGACATCTCCGCACGATAGTCTTCCCAGGAAATATGCACCAGACCGCCATATCCTATTACGTTTCCCTGATGAAAAAAACTTACGAGAACTTGCTTTGGCTCCTTTAAAGCCAGGGTTGGCCAAACCTGTTTTTCAAAGTAGTTTATCTGTTCCTCAGGGGTAATTTCTTTTTTTTGTCTCAACACATCAATTTGCCTGTTTCTCCATTCTCTGATCAGCATTATGTCTTCCCTGCGAATGGTGCAGATTGCATATTCGCCATCGGTAAACCGATGCTTCTTTAAACAAGTATAGTGCGCTGTGGACATATAATTAATTGGTCTTTAAAAACATGCTAATCTGGCGCCCCAGACCCAGCTGGGCGAGAGCCTCGTAATACCGGTTTGTCTGTGCCGGTGAAATACCGTGCATAAGGGTGTCAACAAATAAACGCTGAACATGAGCCCCTTTGCCGGTTTGCTTGTCCATAACGTAATTGGCAGAAGGATTGGCCAGGTTAAAATCAATCGGAAAATCAGCGATGGCCTGCTTTTTTTCCCAGCCACAGGCAGCTGCCAGATTTTGAAGCCCATCCAGGTTAAAATACGATATGTGATCGGGTTTTACCACCCAAAAAGGCCTGTCTATCTTTCCTTCATGCAGCAGTTTGGTCTGAAGAACCGAGAAATCATTGGGCACTTCAATCACCAAAACCGTTCCGGTGTGTGAAATTTGGAGAAGCATTTTAAGCAGCGCCTCGGGGTCCAGCACGTGCTCAAGCACATTATCCAGCCAGATACAATCATAAACGCGTTGCTGTTCAACAATCTCTTTTAATTTGCCGTAAATATCTCCTGCATGAAACCAGGGAAGCATTTCAGGATTATGCTGCCTGCAACCGTATTCGCTAAAGTCGATGCCCGCAACCTCCCATCCTCGCCGGTGAAACCAAGACAGGGTGAAGCCCTCACCACAACCTACATCGAGCAGCGTTGGACTGCTGCCCTTTTTTTGCATAAGTTCATCAATAATGATGGCCTTTTGCTCAATTTTATTGTGAATGTATTGTAATTCTTCCCGGGAATATTCATGTAAATACAGTGCGCTGTCCTGCTGATAATATTTCTTCTCGTAATAATCGTTTAAAGCCTCCTGAGTAGGAATGTCCGCCAGTTGGTAAAACCCATAATTATTTAATACAACCTCACTATTATTCTCCATGATTAATTTTAAAACTAATTTTTATGAATTCTTTTTATTAATGCCTCACATCAACGGATGTAACTGATAAAAAGCCTAATTTATCAATACTAATTGAACTGTTTTATCAATATGGCGAAAATACGTATTGGTGTTGAAAAAACAAACTAGAGGGGTTTGCCGGAAGGGCTATGCGGCCCCAAACTCCAGACTTTCAACTTTTAACTCTCAACTGAAATTATTCTTCCTCCTCTACAACACCCATAGCGCTGAATTTCTCAATACGCTGTTTTACGAGTTCGTCGGTGTTGAGGGCTTTGAGGGCTTTCATCTCTTTTACAATAGCTGCCTTCACGTTTTTATAGGCTGTTTCCGGTTCGTGATGTGCGCCGCCCAGGGGCTCCTGAATGATGCCATCAATCAGTTTGTTTTTCAACATATCTTCCGCACTCAGTTTCAGCGCATCCGCCGCCAGCTCCTTTTTATCCCAGGTACGCCACAATATGCTCGAGCAACTCTCCGGAGATATTACGCTGTACCAGGTGTACTGCATCATCAGGACCTTATCTCCCACACCAATACCCAATGCACCTCCGCTGGCGCCCTCGCCAATAACAATACATACTATCGGAACATTCAGTGTAGCCATTTCAAACAGATTTCGGGCAATGGCTTCGCCCTGGCCTCGTTCTTCGGCTTCCAGCCCTGGACTGGCACCGGGAGTATCGATAAAAGTTATAATGGGCTTGTTGAACTTCTCGGCCAGCTTCATCAATCGAAGGGCTTTGCGATATCCCTCCGGATTGGGCATGCCAAAGTTGCGGTACTGCCGCTGCTTGGTGTTGCGACCCTTCTGCTGACCAATGATCATATAGGTTTCACCATCAATCTGACCAAAGCCGCCCACAATGGCTTTGTCGTCTTTTACCTGCCGATCGCCGTGTAATTCTATAAAATTGGTGGCTATATGCTCTATATAATCCAGTGTATACGGGCGTTCGGGGTGGCGGCTGATTTGCACTTTTTGCCAACCGCTAAGGCTGCTGTATATGGTTTTTTGCGCCTCTTTGATTTTGGTTTCCAGGGTCTGAATCATATCGGTCATATTCAGCTTGCCCTTTTCATGGGTGTCTTTTGCCTTGGCCAGCTGTTCATGCAGTTCGGCAATGTCCTTTTCAAAATCAAGCCATTGGGTTGTTGACATAGTTGGTTGAGAATTAACACTGCAAAGTAAAGCATGCATGATATAAATTCCATAACTGGCCCATTTTTGTTATGATTATTTGCCGTTGCAATTCCTATCTTCGCTTCATGATTCGAATTTTCTGGTACTTAATAATGTTAGCCGCAGGTGTTTTTGTGTTGTATTATTTTAAAATCTGGCCATTTAAAAAAAATGTGGCCGGCATTGAATATTTAACCGATAAATACTGCGGTAAAAAAGACGCCCCCCGGGAAAGCGCCATTTGTGACTGCATCGTGCGCAGTGCCGAAATGGACATGAAAAATCGCTTTAACGAAAAGGAATACGCGGAAATACAGGAAGACAGAGCCCGTTCAGCATATGCCCTGCAAAAAAGCATTCATGCCATACGCTCCGATATCAACCGTTGCCTGCACGAACAAGGGCAGGAAGCAGCATGGCATCAGTTTATCGACGACCTGAGCACTTTGGATGAACCCCTGCTGAAAAAAGCCAAAACAACCCTGGACAGTGGAGCCTCCAAGTTGAAGGAAATATGGAATGACCACAAGTCAGAGAAGGCCGGGATTGATGAACGATACAAGTAAACGGTAGCGGCGCTTTGTTGCGCCAAAAACCATGAAACAGCGATTAGCAATTAACTGCCAACACTAAAACACAGACTACCTTATGCGGGCAAAGACATCAAAATGCCTTATTAATCCCCAGTACCCATCTGAATTTAAGGTAGTCATCGCCCTGGGCCACTGCGTTAACAAACAAGGGAAAATCCACCCGGATGTTCAGCGGAGCCGATGCCCTGAACCATGGGTTTTTCCGGGGGCTCAGCTTCTGCCAGTTTTTTAGGGTCCATACCGTTCCAATTCCCGCATCGGCAAGAATACCGGAATATATTGGCTTCCCATTCAGGGGCATACCGATAAAACCCGCATCACCAAACAGATATACATTTCCGGAAAGCATACTGATTTTGGGCAAAAATGAAAAAACTTTGCTAAAATCCAGCTCCGCATTCACGGATGCTCCACGGTTGCCCCTAAACATGGCAACAACAGTGTCGTGTGTGTTTGTTGGCAACAAATAGCCCTGCATTCCCCTGATGTTCAAGCCACCGCCCATGGTCAGCGCCGAACCAATGTTGGAAAAGTTCATGTTCATGTCAGATAAAGGAATGCTGCCAATATCACGGGTAAATTTATTGTCCTGCAGCTCCTCTGGCGATGCGCCCCAGGAGTAAATCGCAGATTCTGCAGGCAACAGATTGCCTTTGGACACGGCGGCAAATATGCGGGTTCTCAAATCCAGCTTGCTTCCCCGAATTTCATTCAGCCAGGTAATTTTGGCCAATCCAAACTGTGCGTCGCCCCAGGGCAGGGTATTGCGAAGCGAAATGTCTATGCTTCCGTTTCCGTGAAAGGTTCTATATGTCTGTTTTCTGCCCAGCGTGAGGGTGTTATTAATACCGCTGCTCCAGAATCCGGCCTGCGGAATATATCCGGCTCTGAGATTTACATTGCCATATGGATATAAATACCCGAATCTTTGTCGCTGCATATATTTCCAGTCTGCATACCAGGTTCCTTTGTGCCCATCCATGCTCCAGCCCGCCTTATGCATTTCCACACCGGCCAGGTATCGACTGTGTAAGGTCAATATGCCTTTACCCCTTAAGTCATGAGAATAATTGAAAAGGTAGGAAAGTTTGTCTTCGGGAGAATTGCCTTCACCGGGCTGATATAGGCCTATCCCTGTGCCGTACCAGACTCCCAGTTCCGCTACATGCCTCCGCATAGCATATTGTCCGTTCCACAATATTCCCGGCTTAATTCCATCTTCGGTGTTATACCACAAATCGGGCCGCCACTGCATCTTATAGCCTCCCAGAAAACTGTTGTCTTTTCCATTGTCCATATCAAACTCCATGGAATATCTGCGCGGCCACTGATTGTTCATGCGGTTGATGTCCGCCATACGCTGCGTTGGATCTATGTATATATCTCTCACCTTTCCCGGGGCCTTTATTTCAAATGTGTAAGCAGGCCGCAGTTTTCCCCAGCCAATCCAGGGCTTTAGGTTAATGGTTCTTCCGGGTTTTTCATACCGGCTTACAGGAATCGTGTAGTTGAGCATAAACTCCTTTTTATCAGCACCTTGTCCAATTACCGTTATATCCACCGGCATCACCATATCGCCCTTGCGTCTTACGGTGATAGTGTACACGTCTTCTTTCTTTTTTACATTCAAAGCATAATCGGCGGCCTTGCGTGTTTCAAACCACTGATCAAAAAACCAGTTTAGGTCCGTTTTGGCGCTCATGACAATACTGTTTCGGAAATCCTCTACGTAGGGATGGCAGATTTTCCATTGTTTCACATAATCCTTCATGGCTTGTAAAAACACTGCATCGCCCAGCACATATTGTAGGTTATACAACATGGTTGCTGTTTTATAATAAACATGTCTGTAACCACCGCCATGACCTATGGCGTTTTCAAAATCATCGCTGTGAGTGTTCAGAATGGCGTCTTCTCCATCCAGTGCATCAAACATATATCCGGCGTATACAGTGCCGTAATCCACGCCAAGGCCTTTGCGGCTGCCAAGCTGCTTCATGCTCCACGAGGTAAGAAACTGGGTAAACCCTTCATCCAGGCTGGCGCGGTAGGTTTCATTATTGCCCAGCATGCCGAAAAACCAGTTGTGACCTACTTCGTGTGCAATCAATCCCTGATGGCTCGGATACATACCGCCATCCAGCGTGAGCATAGGATATTCCATGCCATCGGCAGCATCTGCTGCCACCATTTTTGGGTATTCATACATGCCAAAATCTTGGCTGTAAACAGAAATCACATCGGCGGTAAACTGCGCGCTTTGCTGCCAGCCGGCAGCATTGTTTTCCTGGGCCAGGGCAATACACTGCACCCCATTCCAGTTTGCCTCGCCTATACGGTAAGTGGGATCAGCGGTCCAGGCAAAGTCATGAACGTTTCTTGCATGGTAGCGCCATGATTTTAATGTTCCATTGGGTTTCACAATTACGGATGGCTGGGAACCCACAGGCTTGCCGGCAAAGTTCTTAATGTCCAGTTTCTGCCGCAGATCGCCGGGATAAACGGTTTCGGGATTTTGCAAAGTACCGGTGGCTTCATTGATGTAATGGTTGGGAAGATTCAACTCTACATCGTATGCCCCGAAATCGCCGTAAAACTCATGTTCCATGTGCTGTGCGGTTTCCCAGGTGAATTTGCGGTCATAGACGCAAATTCGGGGATACCAGTGCACGCCATTAAAGTGCTTGTAGCCATGGTGGTCGTATACCTTCATGCGACGGCGTATGGTTCCGCGGTCAAAATAGGTTTTGAAACGAATGGCAAACACGCAGCTGTCTCCCGAAGCCAACGGCTTGTCCAGCGCAGTTTTCAGCACGGTGTAATCTATGTTAAAATCAACCGATGAATCGTTTACTTGTAATGATATTATTTCGGTGCCTTTTTTTTCCTTTTCATACCGTCCGAAGGTGTGCGGAGTTTTGTTTTTATTGTATAATTCATCCACCAGGCTGCCGGGCTGAACAGCATTCTGGTAAAGGTGAAAATACGCCTCGTTGAGGGTGTGCGGCGAGTTGTTGTAATACACGAGTCTCAGCTCACCTGTTACGGTTTCATCCGAATCGTTCAGATCGGCTTTGATCTGGTAATACACATCCTGTTGCCAGTAACCTTCATAGGGTTTTTTATTTTTCCAGTACATGGGATTATCGGCACTGCGGTAGGTGTTTCCTTTTGCCCAGGGAAGCAGCTGCGCTGAAAGAGAATTCAATAACAGCATCATGACAGTGGCGAAAATGGTTTTGCGCATGGTGTAGTGAAAATATTGAAGCAAAAATAGGTTTTAAACAGAAGGAATGCTGAAATTTGCAAAGATGCAATTGCACTGGGAATTCAGGAAAGATGAAAGCACGGCTGTGCAGCGTTTTCGTTATGAAAATGAAGGGCTGAGACACGATGTGGCTTTCAATGCTGAAGGAGAGCCGGTTTTGCACATGATTGCCGAAACTAATGAAGAAAGCCCATTTCAAGGCTACGAAATGAGCTATGAATTGCCCTATACAATTTTACCGGAGGCTTTTCAGCAGGCAGATCATCCTACACTAAAAGAGCCGCTGAGCAAAATACCGCTTGAAGGTGGTTATATAATGGCTTTTCCTCAAGGTCGAATCATTCCGTCCGCGCTGCCACTTTATACCATAGCGCTTGGACATGCGAAAACAAAAAATCATTTTGTGCTGATTCATGTGGCCGGCAAAAAAGTAACCGTTGCCGCGTTTTCCGAACAAAAACCCCTGCTTATCAACACTTTCCCGGCCGGCAATGAGGCTGAAGCTTTGTACTTTGCCCTGGGCCCGTTCAAAAGGGCGGGCATTGCGGTTACCGAAGTTGAAATAGAGATATTGTCAGATTCTGCCATACAAACACCCTTGCTTCAGCTGTTTGGCCGCTTTCTTTCCAACGTTAAGCCCTGTGCAATTTCTCTGCCGTATGAAGTAGGTCAATTCCCGCCCCACGCCGACATTTCGCTGTTGTTATTTACCTTGCCCCAATGCGGATTACCGGCGGAACATTAAAAGGGCAATTGCTAAAGGGTGGTTTTGCATCGCACGTAAGACCCACTACCGATTTTGTGCGTGAGGCACTGATGAATTATTTGTCCCACCGCCATGAAATCCCCGGTGCTGTGGTTCTGGATCTGTTTTCAGGTTCCGGCATCATGGCGCTTGAGTTTTTAAGCCGCGGTGCCGGGTCGGTTGTTTCAGTAGACAAAGACGCAAAAAATATTCGGTATCAGCAGGAAATACGTCGTGAAAAAAACCTGAGTAGCTGGCAAATCAGCAAAGGCGATGCCTTTAAAACCCTGGAGGATAAAGATTCTGCATACGATATTGTTTTTGCGGATCCTCCCTACGATTTACCGTCAATGGTACGTCTGCCCGAACTGGCAATGGCAAGGCTAAAACCCGGTGGTGTTTTTGTGCTGGAACACAGGCCGGGCATGGTTTTTACCGCGGTTCCTGCAGAAATACGAAAATACGGAAGTTCTGCAATTGGCATTTTTATCCCTTAACTTTGTTTCATGGAAACCCGCATTGCGGTCTTTGCCGGCACCTTCGATCCCATTACCAATGGGCATGTGGACGTTATTAAAAGAAGTTTGCCTCTGTTTGATAAAATTGTAATCGCCATTGGCGAAAACACCAAAAAGCAGACCCTGTTTGATACCGATAAACGCCTTTCCTGGATTCGTGAAATATTTTCTGCCGAACCCAAGATTTCGGTCTCTTCCTACAGCGGGCTCACCGTAGATTTTTGCAAAGAAGTAGGAGCCGGATACATATTAAGAGGGTTGCGCAATGGCAGCGATTACGATTACGAAGCCCATATTGCCCAATTGAACAAAGAACTTAATCCAACGATTGAAACTGTATTTGTAATTACATCTCCTGAAGTAAGTTACATTTCAAGTAGCCTGGTAAGGGATTTGATTATTTACAAAGGCGATTACACCCGGTTTGTACCCACACAGGTAAGAGCCTGATTTTATTCGGCTGGTGTGGTTTCGTGCGCCAGCAACTTGGCAATAATGTCTTTCACGCTGTGGTATGTGTCGAACTCAGGTCCCTTAAACCAATCCAGATCTGCCCATTTCACCTCTGAAATTCCTTCTTCTTCCTGCGGTTTCAGTTTGCCTTTTCCGCTGCTGTTCATTTTATACCAGTGTGTTTCCTTCAGCAACACAGCCTCATCTTCAAAATAGGCATGGTAAGTTTCCCCTATTTTGTCGGAGATGTTGAGCATATTGAGACCTGTTTCTTCCATTACTTCCCTTAAAGCAGCAGCACGCTGGTCTTCGTGGCGCTCGATTTTTCCTTTGGGCAAATCCCACATGCCGTTTCTCTTGATGGTGAGAAGCTGGTTTTCTTTGTTGAGCACCAACCCTCCGGCCGCCTGAATCACGGTGTAATTATCCAGAAAATCGCGGAAAATTTGTTCCGGCTCAGGGTTGATAAGGCCATAATTGAGCGCTTTTCCGGTGCTTACCGAAGATGTTAGAATGTTGAAACTCTTATGAATTTCATCATCATCAATATAAAACAAATTGGGTAACCCCTTAAACGCGGCAGGAGAATCGGCAATGACAATTGCGCCATCGTTGAAGTATATTTTATAGCTTTGCAGGCCCATGGACCAAAGAGCTGCAAAGTTAGCAAAATTTCTTTTGGAAATTCACGCTGTTAAACTCAATCCCGACCAACCTTTTACTTGGACATCGGGAATACAATCACCCATTTACTGCGATAACCGCATGGTGTTGTCATTTCCGGATGTGCGCGACCTTGTAAAAAATGAACTGGCCGCTATGACCACAGCGCACTTCCCCGATGCAAATCTGTTGGCAGGTATTGCCACCGCCGGAATTGCACATGGTGCGCTTGCGGCCGACGTGTTGAATATGCCATATTGTTATGTTCGACCTGAACCTAAAAAGCACGGTCTCAAAAACCAGATTGAAGGTAGAATGCAACCCGGAGATAAGGTAGTGTTGATTGAAGACCTTATCAGCACAGGAAAAAGCAGCCTTCAGGCTGCCGATGCCGTGCGGGAAGCCGGTGGTGAAGTGGTTGGGTTGCTGGCTTTGTTCACCTACGGATTTCGCG